>DASZMZ010000271.1:0-8598 GCA_035551455.1 Candidatus Sulfopaludibacter sp. | reverse complement strand
CCGGCCCAGCGACGCAGCCTGGATCGCTGCCATAAAAATGACCGGCTTCAAGGGCACCTACGCCAACCAGCGACTGGACTGGGCCCCCGGCTCGCGCAATCTGATTTGGGACCGCGTTGTGTCCGCGGTGAATCCGGCTCTGCGCCAGATCACTCTGGACGCGCCCATTACCACCGCGCTCGAGCAGCGTTACGGCGGCGCCACGGTCTCGCGCGCCACCAGCGTTCCCGTCTCCCGCATCGGCATCGAGGGTCTGACTCTCGAAAGCGCATTCGACCAAACCAACGCCCGCGACGAGGACCATTCCTGGATCGCCATCGCGCTCGACCGTGTGGAGGATGCCTGGGTGCGCGGCGTCACGGCTCGCCATTTCGCCGGATCGGCCGTACGCGTGGGACAGCGCGCGCGCCGCGTCACCATCGCCGATTGCCGCAGCGAGCAGCCTGTCTCGGAAGTGGGTGGATACCGCCGCCAGAGTTTCCTGGTGGAAGGCCAGCAGGTGCTGGTGCAGCACTGTTCCAGCGAACAGGGAATGAACGATTTCGCGATCGGCATGCTGGCCGGTGGTCCCAACGTTTTCCTGGATTGCACCGCGACTCAAGCGCTCGGCGATAGCGGCAGTTTCGAAAGCTGGGCGTCGGGCGTGCTGTACGAGCGTGTCCACATCGACGGCGCCGGCATCCGCTTGACCCAGGACAGCACCCGTTCGCAAGGCGCCGGATGGACGGCCGCGAATTCCATGGTGTGGAACAGCGCGGCGAAACAGATGGAGGCGCAAGGTCCCGGGGGCGCCGCGAATATCGTCAGGAACTCGCCCGACCCGCTTTACGAAGCGCAACTTCTCAAAAGGACCGGCGCGAAACTCGCGTCCCTCGTCTACACCGCCGCCAGGGAAGCCGCACCGCCCGAGTTCCGGCCGGATCGCACCCTTGCCAGACCGTCCCCGCCATCAAAACCGGTCCGCATCGTCAACGGCCGATTCGTCGACAATGGCAGGACGCTGTGGGGCGGAGTGGTCAACGACGGTTGGTGGCGCGGACAAGCCGTTCCGGCCGAGGCCGTCGACGTGGGCGGATTTGCCCTGACTCGCTTCGTCCCGGGCCGCACTGGTCCCGGGCTCACCGAAGACCTGGCCGATCTGGCCGCGCGCATGCTACGCGACGGCACCCCGTTCTACCAGATGATTCCCGGCCTCTGGTACGACCGCCGCCGCGACGAACACTCCATCAATTCCCGCGCCGACGCCAATGTCTGGGCGCCGTTCTACGAGATGCCGTGGGCTCGCAGCGGCCAGGGGACCGCCTCCGACGGCCTCAGCAAGTTCGACCTGACTCGCTTCAACGCCTGGTATTACGAACGGCTCACCGAATTCGGCGCACTCTGCGATCTCGATGGGCTGGTGCTCTATCACAACATCTACAACACGCATAACGTGCTGGAGATTCCACCGCACTGGGTCGACTACCCGTGGCGGCCCGCCAACAACATCAACGATACCGGCCTGCCGGAACCTCCGCCCATCGAGCCCGGCAACCACATCCACGTCGCCAACGAAGTCTACGACGTCAGCAATCCCGCCCGCCGCGCCCTGCATCGCGCCTTCATTCTGCACGAACTGGATACGCTCGGCGCCGTGCAGAATCTCTTCTTCTGCCTCGGCGCGCAATTCTCCGGACCGCTCTCTTTCCAGGAGTTCTTTCAGGACACGGTGGCCGAGTGGGAGAAGAAAACCGGCCGCCGAGTCCGCATTCAGCTAGCCACCAGTAAAGACATCACCGACGCGATCCTCGCCGACCCGGTGCGCGGCCGTCAAGTCGCCGTCATCGACATGCGCTACTGGCAGTACAAGCCCGACGGCACGCTCTGGGCGCCGAAAGGCGGCGAGAATCTGGCCTTCCGCGAAATGGTGGGCCGCGATTTCGGACGTCCCGGCGACACGCCCCCGGACACCACGCCGTACCAGGTCTACCGGCAGGTCCGCGAGTATCACGACCGGTATCCCGATAAAGCCATCGTCGCGTGGAATGGCGGCGCCGGGCCTATCCCTGTGCTGATGGCGGGCGGCGCGGAGGCGCTCATGCGCAATCCTTCCGGCGGCCATGGCCAAGGTAAAACACTGGATCGCACCACGCTCGATGCGTTTGTGACGGCGAATCTCGCAGCCTCGCTGATGAATCTGCAACCGCGAGACGGCATGACGGCCGATCACGCGCACACATGGGTAATGGCTGACGATCGCCAGAGTACGCTGCTCGTCTATTCGCTGGAGGGGCCGGAAATTCGGATCCAACTTTCAGGCCGGTACCAGGGAACGTGGTTCGATCCGCGCAGCGGAAAAACGCAAGCCGCAGACCTCACGCCCTCGATTGCAATTCAGAAACCGAGTGCTGAAGCCTGGCTGCTGCTCTTGAAGAGGTAAGCTAGAGACTCCAGCCGGCGCGAAGCACCCGATCGGTGCGTTCCGGCAGAGAGATGCCGAGTGAGGAAGCTGATTCAGAGGCGTGCCGCTCACAATAAGCGGTGATGGGACCGTCGCCGGTGCGAAACAGGTAAGCTGCTGAATTCTTGCAACTTTTTGCTTCGCAGCAAATACTCTGGGGAGCTAAGATTTTGACTTCCGTACGATCGCTGTACGTCACCATAACTTTATTATCGCCGAACGTTCTGGAGGGCCGCGAAATAGAATGGTTACAACTCAGTTACATTCCTGTTGCAATTTGAAAACCACTGAAACACAGTGGTGGCTCATCTGTAACTGAACATTGAGTTGACTCGGAGGTTGCCACCGTGGGAGCGTCTAGGGATATGCTTTCCAGGTTTGTGAGTTTATTGCTGCTTGCGGGCGTCCTGCCTGCCGCGGCCGCCGATACTGTGATTGGCGGCCCGTTTGTCGTGAACAACACGGGCCGTGCGGCAACTGTCGTTTGGATTGTTCAGTCGGATCAGGTGGTGGTCAAGGCTCAGGGCGCCGCTGAGCGCTCCATTCCGGCACTCCACTCGGAAAGCATCACGCTCAATGGTTTGCGGCCGGCTACGGTCTACGAATACAGCGTCCCCGGCAAAGACAATCTCAAAGGTTCTTTCAAGACTCCGCCCGCCGCCGGTCAGCCCTTCGAATTTGTCTTGTACGGCGACAATCGCACGCGCCCTGACGTGCATCGCAAAGTGGTCGAGACCATCTTGAAAGTCGCCAAGCCCGATTTCATTCTGCAGACCGGCGACATGGTGGAGAATGGCGCGGATAATTCCCTGTGGCCCATCTTCTTCGATATCGAACGCGAATTGCTGCGCAAGGTTTCCTTCTACCCCACGCTCGGCAATCACGAGCACAACATGCGCCAATACTATGACTTCTTCCAGGTGCCGGCCTACTATTCCTTCACCTGGGGTAACGCCCATTTCACGATGATCGATAGCGATCTCGCCAATGTCTCAACCAGTGAAACGGCGCGCCAGGCCTTCTGGAAAGAGCAGACCAGTTGGCTCGAAGACGACCTGCGCAAAAACCAGAACGCCGATTTCCGATTCGTGATTGCTCACCACCCGCCCATGACCGCCGTGGAAAGCCGCCAGGGCGCTAACCCGCACATGACGGCGCTGATTCCCTTGTTCGAACAAATGCACGTCACCGCGGCGTTGTTCGGCCACGATCACAACTATCAGCACTACCTGAAAGACGGCATTCACTACATCATTAGCGGCGGCGGCGGCGCCCCGCTTTACGATGTCAACAAGCCCCCGGCCGGCATCACCCAAAAAGTCGTGAGCACGGAGAATTTCCTGCGCATCCGCGCCGAAGGCAAAGTCATGCACGTCGACGCAATCGACGGCTCCGGCGAGAAAATCGAATCCTTCGACTTCACCGCCAAATAGCAGCGCTTCGCAAATTCCTACCAACGAATTTCGCTTTTTGGCGTTATTCGTATATGAGATTGGCGGCGGAGTTCGTCCAGGATAGCCGGTATGCCTTGCGGGCCATGCGCCGGGCGCCGGCATTCACCGCCGTGGCGGTGCTGACTCTGGCCCTGGGAATCGGCGCCAATACGGCGATTTTCAGCGTGGTCTACGGTGTCTGGCTCGCGCCCGCTCGCTATGCGCAGCCCGGACAGTTGGTGGACCTCACCATGCAGCAACTGGCCGGACGCCGCTTCCAGGGCGGCACGTCCCCCGCCAATCTCGCCGATTGGAAATCGCAGACGCGCCGTCTGTATGACTTCGGCGCACACACCTACGCGCGCAACGTAAATGCCACCGGAGCCGAAGGCGCCGAAGAGGTGACCGCGCACAAGGTCTCGGCCAATCTGTTTTCGGTGCTGGGAGCCGGACCGCTTCTGGGACATGCTATCGACGCGGAGGCCGACCGGGCCACCGGTCC
Source organism: Candidatus Sulfopaludibacter sp. (assembly GCA_035551455.1). Classification (GTDB taxonomy): domain Bacteria; phylum Acidobacteriota; class Terriglobia; order Bryobacterales; family Bryobacteraceae; genus Sulfopaludibacter. The sequence goes on along the minus strand of DASZMZ010000271.1, from coordinate 4,223 downwards.
GCGTGAGGCACTCATCGCTTACGGATGGTGGCAGCGGCGTTTCGGCTCCGACGCCCACGTCGCCGGAAGGCAGCTTCAAATCGATGGCGAGGCCTACACCATCGCCGGAGTCATGCCTCGCGGCTTCGAGTTTCCGCCCATGGGATCGGCCGCCTACCGCCCCGTAATCTGGCTCTCTCTGAATCTCACCGCCGATCAGTTGCGCGCGCGGGACAGCCATTCGCTCGCCATCGTGGCGCGTCTGAAGGCCGGCGTTCCCATTGCGGGCGCGCAGTCGGAAATGAACATGATTGCGGCGCGCCTGGCGGAAGCCTATCCGCAGGATGACGGCGGCTGGGGCGTCCAGGTATCCGGCCTCACCGACGTCCGGCAACTGGAAGACGTGCGTCCGGCGATGATGCTGGTGATGTCCGCCGCGTTTCTGGTGCTCCTGATCGCGTGCGTGAATATCGCCAATCTACTGGTGGCCCGCGCCACCGGCCGTGAGCGCGAAATGGCGGTGCGGCGCGCTCTCGGCGTGACATCGTCCCGACTGGCGCGCCAACTATTCACCGAGAGCGGAATCCTCGCCCTCGCCGGCGGCATGGCCGGAGTACTGACGGCGCTGGCGGTGCTGCCGCTGCTGAAATCGATGCTCCCGGCGAACATGCCGCGCACCGATCAAATCCAACTGAACAGCTTCGTATTGGCCTTCACGGCGGGAATCTCGTTATTCACGGGGCTGGTGTTTGGTCTGCTTCCGCTGTGGCGCCTGCCGTGCACCCGGTCTCTCGCGCAGGGCCGCGCGGTCACCGCCCGCAATCTCACCGGCAAACTCCTGGCGGTCTGCCAAGTGGCGCTCGCCCTGGTGCTGTTGGCCGGCTCGGGACTGCTTCTGGAAAGCTTCCGTCGCGTGTCCGCTGTCGATTTGGGCTTTCGCAGGGAACACGCCATCACTGTCCGCCTGGCGCTCTCCAAGCGTGCCTACCCGAACGCGCAGCGAGTGGCTGCCTTTCGCGCCGAGTTGTTGCGCAGGGTACAGGGCTTGCCCGGGGTGCAGTTCGCCGGAACGGTATCGTCGCTGCCCATGGGCATGATCGGCCAGGGCACATCCTTCGAAATCGAGGGGCGGCCGGAGACGGCGCGCGAACAGCCCTTCGCCTCCTACGCCAACATCAGCACGGACTATCTGCAAGCCCTGGGCGTCACCCTGGTGAGCGGCAGATATTTCAACTCGAGCGATGGTCCGGAAGGCCAACCCGTCACGATTGTCAGCGAATCGCTGGCGCTCGAATTCTGGCCCAATGGCGGAGCACTCGGCAGCCGCATCCGTTTCGACAACACCTGGTTCCGCATCGTCGGAATTACGAAGGACGTGCACCAGGACTCGCCGGAACGCGACGCCAAAGGCCAGATCTACGCCCTGAATTCGCAACTCCCGATAGCCACGCAGGCCAACGCCATGGGACGCTTCAACGTGCTGGTGATTCGCAGCCAGGTCGACACCGCGGCCATGGCGTCGGCCATCCGGCGCGTCGTCGCGGCCATCGATCGCGATCAGCCGGTCGCCGAAATCACCAGCATGGATCAGGTGGTGGACGCCAGGTTGCAATCCCGCAAACTGGACACGCTGCTGATGGCCGTCTTCGCGGGCCTCGCGCTGGCGCTTGCCGCGGTCGGAGTCTTCGGAGTGGTGGCGTACGGCGTAGCCCGGCGAACCAAAGAGATCGGGATCCGCATGGCTCTGGGCGCGACCCCGACCTCGGTTCTCGCCATGGTATCCCTGGAAACCCTGCTCGTCGCCATCTCCGGAGTCGCCATCGGGCTGGCTGCCACCGTGATGACGTCGCGCCTGCTGGCCAGATTCCTATTCGGTGTCCGGCCCGCCGATCCGCTGGTGATCGGGACGGTCGGAGTGCTCCTGATGGCCGTAGTTGTTGGCTCGGGCCTGATTCCCGCGCGCCGCGCCATGCGAGTGGACCCCATGGTCGCGCTGCGGGAAGAGTAACTCCTCCTGCTCCCCGCTGCTTCGTCTTATTCCCACCTCAGCGCCGTCATAGGGTCGATGCCGGTGGCGCGCTGCGCCGGAATATAACCGGCCAGCGCGGTCACCCCGGCGATTCCCAGAGATGCCGCCGCCATCGTCAGCAAGTCGGTTGCCTGCACGCCGAAGAGCTGTGTCTGAATCAGCCGTGTCAACCCGTACGCGCCCACCAGTCCGAGCGCCACACCGATTGCCGCTAGCGTGAGCGTCTCGCGCATCACCATCCAGACTACCGACGATTGCCGCGCACCCAGCGCCATCCGAATGCCGATCTCGCGCGTGCGGCGCGCCACCATGAACGCCATTACGCCGTACAAGCCGAGCGCCGCCAGCAGAGTCGCCAAACAGCCGAACACACTCGAAAGCGCAGCCAGCAGCCGTTCGGTGAGCAGCGAAATTTCCATCTGATTGTCCAGCGTGCGCATGTTGTCGATAGGCACGCTGGTATCTACTTCGCGTACGGCCTGCCGGAGCGTGTTGAAGAATAGCGCCGGATCGGCGGGCGTGCGCACATACATCGTGCCCCCATTTACGAAGTTCTGCTGCGCCGAGGGCGCGTACATTTCTTCGGGAATTTCCTGGCGCAGATCTTCGTACTTGGTATCGCCCACTACGCCGATAATCTGAATGTCAAGCTTCGTGCCGGGGTCGATTCCCATGCCGAGGTGCCGGCCCATCGGGTCGAGTCCGCCGAAGTATTTCTTCACGAATTTCTGGTTGACCAGCGCCACTTTGGGCGCGCCCAGAACATCGCGATCGTTGAAATCGCGGCCCAGCACGATAGGGATCTGCAGCGTCTTGAAAAAGCCAGGACTGCAATATTCCATGTGCGGATCCGGCCTCTCGTCCTGCTTGGCCGAGTAGCCTTCGATAGTCACCCAACTGTCCCACTCGTTATCTTCGAGCACCGGCACCACGGCGAAGGCGTGAGCTTCCGCGCCCGGCAGCGTGTCCAGCCGGTTGTGCAGACGGCGAAAATAGTCGTCACTCCACTTGCGATCGTACTTGCTGAGCGTGGGGTCCACGTTAAACGCCAGCAGCCCCTTCGTCTTGAATCCAGGATCCAGCGTCTTCAGATTGCGCAAGCTCTGCAGGAACAGACCCGCGCCAATCAACAGCAGCAGCGAAAGAGAAACCTGGGCCACCACCAGCCCTTTGCGCAATCCGGCCGAGCAGCCGCGAATCACTCCGCCGGCCTGATCCTTCAGCGTACTGGCAAGTTGCGGCCGCGTCGATTGGATCGCCGGGACCAGGCCGAAGATGGTTCCGGCCAGCAGCGAGATCACGCAGGTGAAGCCCAGCACGGTCCAATCCGGCGTAGCGGAAAGCGAAAGCGGCGTGTGGCCGGACGGCAGAAATGCGATCAGCGCCTGGTCGATCAGCACGGCCAGTCCCACGCCAATCAGTCCGCCCAGGGACGCGAGCAGCAGGCTTTCCACCACCAACTGGCGGATCAACCGGCTGCGCGCCGCGCCCATCGCCAGCCGGATCGCAATCTCCCGCTGCCTCGCCGACGCCCGCGCAATCAGCAGATTCGCCAGATTCGAACACGCGATCAGCAGCACCAGGCCTACAATTCCCATCAGCGCGAAGAGAGGCTTCGAATAGGTCTTGCGCAGATTAGACCGGCCCTTCGACCCCGGCATCACCTCCATCCACATCTTCAGGAATTCCTGTTTCACGAACGGCGATGCTTTCGAGAAAGCCGTCATGGTCACTTCCTGATTCAAAATCTGATGGAACAGCGGCTGCAATCCGGCCTGCGCCTTTTCCACGCTCACGCCGGGCTTCAGACGGCCGAAAACCTCCGCCCAGCGGAACCGCTCCTGGTTCAAGCGGCCGCCGGCATCCACATGCGGCAGTTCGTCCTTCATCGTCACCGGCACGCGGATCTGCGCGGCGCGTCCAGGTTCCACACCGTCGAAGCCGGCTTGACTCACTCCCACAATGGTCAGGCTGCGGCCGTTCACCACGATCTGTTTGCCCACAATCGCCGGGTCGGAATTGAAGCGCGACCGCCAGTAGCCGTAGCTCAGGACGGCCAGCGGATGTCCCCCCTGGTAAAGGTCGTCCGACGCGGTGAAGACGCGCCCCACCGCCGCTCCAATGCCCAGCACCGGGAAGTAGTTCCCGGAAACGAAGTCCGCACCAATCAGCTCCGTCCGATTCTGAAAGGTCGCGCTCACCGTGTTCGGATACG
>DASZMZ010000270.1:0-8686 GCA_035551455.1 Candidatus Sulfopaludibacter sp. | reverse complement strand
CGCTGGGCAAACGGCTGCGCGAGAATAACAAGGGCCTGTGGCGCGAGGTGGTGGGCGTGGCCGGCAATGAGCGCGACGATGGCGTGGACCAGAAGGCCACGAAGATTGTGTTCTGGCCGATGGCGGTGAATCAGTTCTGGGACGAAAAGATCATGATCAGGCGAAGTCTGATCTTCGTGATCCGCAGCCGCCGGACCGGGTCGGCGGGCTTCCTCAAGGAGGCGCAGCAGGCCGTCTGGTCGGTGAATCCCAACCTGACTACGGCGGATATTCATACGGTGCAGGAGACTTACGATCGCTCCATGGCGCGCACCTCGTTCACCTTCGTGCTGCTCACGATCGCCGCCGGGATGGCGCTGCTGTTGGGCGTGGTGGGAATCTATGGCGTGATCTCATACGCGGTGTCGCAGAGAACGCGCGAGATCGGGATTCGCGTGGCGTTGGGCGCGCAGCGGGGCGAGGTACGAGGCATGTTTGTCCGCCATGCGCTGGTGCTCACCGGAATTGGAGTGGCGTGCGGCCTGACGGCAGCGATCGGCCTGACGCGATTGATGGCGGCGCTGCTCTTCGGCATCAGTCCGCTGGATCCGGCCACCTACGGCGCGGTGTCGCTCTTCCTGATTGGCGCGGCGCTGGTGGCCGGCTACATCCCGGCCCATCGCGCCACTTCGATCGAACCTGTCGACGCGCTGCGGGCCGACTAGGACAGGCTAGAGCTTATCCCGGACAGGCTAAAGCCTATCCTACGGCTTGACCGCGGTCCGCGGTCCGCGCATCCACTTGAGGAAGATGGGCAGCGAGTGCAATTGGTCCACGTGGTCTGGCGCGGAGTTGCCCGCAAAGCCCATCATCAGGAAACGGCCCGCCGTGGCTTCGCTGATCTGCTGCGTTCCCATCGGTCCCCACTTCATCACGGGACGCAGCTTCAAGTCGAGCTGATTCACCAGGTAATCCGCCGTCTCCGTCGTGCTGGCAAACGTGCCCGGGAAGATCTCCGAGTGCGTCACGATCACGCGCTTCCGTCCCGCGATCGCGTCGCGCCCCAGCTTGATCCAGATCTCCAGATTCGCCGTGCTGATTTTCGAATCGAGCGGCCCCGGCTTACCCTCGGCATAATCGGTGTGAATGCCGTCGATCATCAGCGCGCCTTCCACGCGCTTGTACGTATCCGGATCCTGCAGAAGCTGACGGATGGCGCCGCAGCCCGCGCTCCAGCCGCCCACCATCACGTGACTGAACTTAAAGCCGGCCTTCTTCTCGGCCTCGCCCAGCAATTCCAGAAAGCGCTTCGGATCCTCGAACAGACGGGCATACGTGGCCGACCCCGACCCGGCTTGCACCGCCACAATCGCCGTCTGATTCCGCAAGCCGGCCAACTCCGGCAGCCAGGTGCCACCGTGAAAGAAGAATAGGACCGCCGGACGCTTACCCGCCGTTACGCCGGCCGGAACGTAGAGCGTGCCCAGCTCCAGCTTTTCGCGCCTTCCCTTGGGCGTCTGCTCCGTGAGCCGGGGATGCGTCCGCGAATGCTCCACCATCGGCGATGGGTTCTGCGACTGTTGGGCCATGGCGGCCCATGCCAGCGCGAGATGGAGCCAGAGTTTCACCGGGCCTTTTCAGCTTTTACTGCCGCCCGCAAGTGACTATGATGCCGGCTGTACCCGAAGTAGATTACAAGACCGATGGCCAGCCATCCACCCAGACGGAGCCACGTCATGGTATCCAGGAACGCCATCATTCCGAAGCATACCAGCACGCCGAGAATCGGCACCAGCGGCACCAACGGCGTGCGATACGGACGCGGCGCATTGGGGTTCGTCTTCCGCATCACGATAATGCCGATACAGACAATCACGAATGCCAGCAGCGTGCCGATGCTGGTGAAGTGGCTCAGGTTGGAGATGGGAATGAAGCCGCCCAGAATGGCCGTAAACACCATGACGATGAGATTCGACCGGCTCGGCGTCTGGAATTTCGGGTGAATGAACGAGAACAGCGAGGGCAGCAAGCCGTCGCGCGACATCGAGTAGAAGACGCGCGATTGTCCCAGCAGCATCACCAGGATCACCGAGCTATACCCGGCAATAATGCCGAAGTAAATCGCCGTCTGCAGTCCCGCCGACGGGAACAGCGAGATCACTGTAGCCACCGGCGCCGCATCTCCATGGAAGGTGCGATACGGGACCATGCCGGTGAGCACGCGTGCGAAGCAAATATACAGCACCGTGCAGACCGCCAGCGACCCGATAATGCCGATGGGCATATCGCGCTGCGGCCTCTTGGCTTCCTGCGCGGCCGTCGAGACGGCGTCGAAGCCGATGTATGCGAAGAAGATCACACCCGCCGCGCGCATGATGCCGCTCCAGCCGAATTCGCCCATCACGCCCGTGTTTGGCGGAATAAAGGGCACGTAATTCTCCGGCTTCACATACGAGTAGCCCACGAAGATGACGATCACCACAATCGTCACCTTCACCAGTACGATGACGGCATTGACCCGCGCCGATTCCGAAATGCCGACGATCAACAGAGCGGAAACCGCCACGATGATGAAGACGGCCGGAAGATTGATCAGCCCCGGATGCTCGTCCCACGGACAGTGCGTGAGTCCCGGGGGCAACTCGATACTGAAGCGGTGCAGCAGTTTGACCACGTAACTGCTCCAACTCACCGACACCGTGGCCGCGCCGATGGCGTATTCGATCACCAGATCCCAGCCGATGATCCAGGCCAGCAATTCGCCCATAGTAGCGTAGGCATACGTGTAGGCGCTGCCGGCGATGGGAATCATGGTGGAGAATTCGCTGTAGCACATGCCCGCGAAGGCGCAGCCGATGGCCGCCACAACGAAGGAGAGCACCACAGCCGGGCCGGCATGATCCGCCGCCGCGATTCCGGTCAGCGAGAAAAGGCCGGCGCCGATGATTGCGCCGATACCCAGAGCCACCAGGTTCACCGGCCCCAGCGTCTTCTTCAACTGATGCTGGCCGCTTTCCGATTCGGCGATGATCCGTTCCAGAGATTTCTTTTCGAAGATGCTCATGCGGTTGTCTTTTTCCCCCAAAGGAAATAAACGGGCACGCCCAGCAGCACGATGATGAGTCCGGGCCACGTGAAATTCGGTTTGTAGATCAACAGGAAAATCTCAATCAATCCGGCGGCAAGCATGTAGGCGGCCGGCAGCACGGGGTACCCAATGGCCTTGTAAGGCCGCTCCATGTCCGGCCGGGTGCGACGCAGCACAAACAGCCCGGCGATTGTCAGAATGTAGAAGAGTAGCACGGCAAAGATCACGTAGTCGAGCAGATCGTTGTAGCTGCCGCTGAGGCACAGCAGCACCGCCCAAATGCACTGCGTGAGGATGGAAAAGTTGGGAGAGTTCGTAGTGGGATTCAGTTCTCCGGCGCGGCGAAAGAACAGCTTGTCCTTAGCCATGGCGTAGTAAACGCGCGCGCCGGAAAGAATCAGCCCGTTGGCGCAGCCGAAGGTGGAGATCATGATCGCAGCGGCCATCAACTGCACGGCTACCGGTCCGAACATCCGTGCGGCGGCGGCAGTGGCGACGCGATCTTCGGCAGCCTGCTGGATCTGCGGAAAAGTCAGAACATTCAGATACGTCAGGTTGGCCAGAATGTAGAGCACGGAAACGATGGTCACGCCCAGCGCCAGTGAGAGCGGCAAGTTACGCCGCGGATTGCGGACCTCGCCCGCGGTGAAGGTCACGTTATTCCAGGCGTCGGAAGAGAACAGCGAGCCTACCATCGCCACGCCTATCAGCCGCACGCTGGTGAAACTCCAGGTAGAATCGCGCCAGAAGCCGGTGAAGTTGCTGGCCACCGCCTCCGTATTCCGGCCCACCAGAAAGCCGCAGATAATCAAGCCGGCCAGTGCCGCGATCTTGGCGAAAGTAAATGTATTCTGCACCGCCGCCCCGGTCCGGATGCCGCGCGTATTGAGCGCGCTGAGCACTACGATGATGACGATGGCCAGCAGTTGCTGCGTGGTGAGCCCGATGCGTCCGCTGCCCACCAGGTAGTTCTGCGCTGAAATCCAGGGCACGAAAACGCCCGTATATTTTGCGAAGGCCACCGCCACCGCCGCGATGGTTCCCGTCTGAATCACCATGAACAGCGTCCAGCCGTACAGGAATCCGTACAGCGGCCCGAATGCCTCGCGCAGATACACATATTGGCCGCCGGCGTGCGGCATGGCGGCTGCCAGTTCGCCATAACTCAATGCGGCGATCAGCGTGAGTAGCGCCGTCACGACCCACGTCATGATCATCAGTCCCGGCGATTGGACCTGCCGGGAGATATCGGCGGCCACGATGAATACGCCCGACCCGATCATCGAGCCCATCACCAGAGTGGTGGAATCGACCAGTCCGAGGCCTTTGACTAGGCCGCCTTTGCGATTTTCTGCCATTGTTCCATCCGTTCACGCAGGGATTGAGCCGTAGGTACAGCGGGAATCAGGCCGGCGATCACGGCCACCGAATCGGCGCCGGCCTTCCACACGTCGACAACATTTTCCAGAGTAATGCCGCCAATCGCCACCAGCGGCTTTTCGAGCAGCGCGCGGCATTGCAGCAGGTCGCCGATGCCCACCAGCGGGTCGGGATTCTGCTTGCTCGCCGTGGTGAAAATCGGCCCCAGCGCTACGTAGTCCACCGGCTCGCCCCCGGCCGCGCAGAGTTGCTGCGCGTTGTGGCTGGAGAAGCCGATGGCGGCGGCGGAACCCATCAGCTGGCGCGCATCGCGGGGAGACAGGTCGTCCTGGCCGACGTGGAGGCCCGCGTTCAGCAGCAGGGCAAAATCGGCGCGGTCGTTGATGAAGAGGTCGGCGCCGGCTTCCGCGCACAGGCGTGCCACGCCGCGCGCGGCCTCAAATAAATCGCGACCCCAGTGGCCTTTATGGCGGATCTGCAGGATGCCCGCACCGCCTTCCAGAAAGCAGGCAGCGGCCGTTTGGAGCGAGATGCCTCGCTCGGACAGAGTTCCAGTGTCGAGAATCGGGTATACCCGCGGCAAACGCATGATGACTGATTAGGACATTGTGTCACACCGGGGAGCGCGAGGCGCGGGCGGGAGGACTATGGGGGGCGAGGGAAGCACCGGGGCGGGGATTAACTCCTCGCTTCCCGGTTATCCTACAACTTCATGGTACGGCCGGCGCACGAGATTCGGGCGGGAGACGGTGCGGGGAAACAGCCACTCAAATGCGGGTAGCGCCGTCCCCGATACCCGCATATATTCCCAGCCGCCACCGCAGAGTTAGTCTTGTCGAGCAATTCGTCATTGTTCAAAATAGACTCATGATGCATTCAGACGATGCCATTCTGTTCGCCCTCATCCGAGAAGGCGAAACGCGCCACCGCACGGGATCCGCCAAAAAACAGCGTTCCGCGCCGTCGTCCTCGCCACACTCTCACACCGTCACGCGGAAGCGATGTACCTGCGGCGTCTGCAACTCTTGTCTGGACAACGCCCGCTGGGAACGGATTTTTCAAGAGAAGTTCGCGGATCCGCACTATTATGAGCGGCGCCAGCGCAGCGGCTCCAGCCTCGGAAAGTAACCTGTTTTTAGGTCTCAACCGCACAACTACCTGCGGAGTCTGTAAGGTTTCACCCGCCTCTCTGCCTCAGCGGAGCCTAATCTGAAGAGAGTGTTTGCAACTCTTCAGAACCCAATCGGGAGAAACTCTTATGGCCCAAAATGAACAAAAATTCGAGCAACTGAAGCAAAAGTATCAAGCTGCGATTAGCCTGATGCAGGAACTTCAGGTGCGCCTCAGTCATATCAACATGCAGGGCGACAAGCTCTTCATTCAGGGCGAGGCTCCGTCGCAGGACGTCAAAAACAAGGTGTGGGACAAGATCAAATCGATCGACCCTTCGTACTCCGATCTTACTTGCGACCTGACGGTCACTTCGCAAACCCAGAATATGACCGCCGGGGCTTCCGCATCGGGAGGAGAGTCCACGCGCCGCTACACCGTACAGTCCGGCGATTCACTGGCCGCCATCAGTAAACAGTTCTACGGCAGCGCCAGTAACTATATGAAGATCTTCGAGGCGAATCGAGACGTATTGAGCGATCCCAACAAGATCCGTCCGGGACAGCAACTCGTCATTCCGTAGGAGGCCTGGCAGCCCGTGCCAGAAATCGGAAATCAGCGCTTACAAACGTGCGCGGCTCTGCAGATTCAGTGACTTACAGAGCCGCGACGATGATAGCTTACCTGCTGGCGTAGGAGCTGAGGACGCGCATGTAGTTGGCGCGCTCGAAGGCCTTGGGCTGCGGCACCGAGTTGCGGCTCATGCTGCCCTGCATCTGTTTGATGGAGTCGTATTCGTGCTCTCCCATCCAGATGAGGAGTTCGGTGGCCAGCGTGTCGAGGTAGCTGATGCCCCGCTTCAACAGTGCGGAGGTCATCATCGCTACCTTGGCGCCGGCCATCATTGCCTTGATCACGTCGGTGGCGCTATGGACGCCGCCGGTGAGGGCGAGGTCGCCATCGACATTGCCGTAGAGGACTGCGATCCAGTGGAGCCGCAGCAGCAACTCGTGTGAATTGCTGAGGATGAGATTCGGCACCACTGCCAGGGCTTCGAGGTCGTAATCCGGCTGGTAGAAGCGATTGAAGAGCACCAGACCGTCGGCGCCGGACGCAGTCAGCTTTTGCGCCATGTGGGACATGGAGCTGAAGTACGGTCCGAGTTTCACGGCCACCGGAATTTTGACTTCGCTTTTGACGGCGGCCACGAGGTCGCAATACTTCTGCTCCACCTGTTCGCCGCTCGCGTTGGGGTCCACCGGGATGTAGTAGATGTTCAGTTCGATCGCATCCGCGCCGGCCTGTTCCATCTCCTTCGCGTAGTGGATCCAACCGCCGGTGGTGGTGCCGTTCAAACTGGCGATCACCGGGATTTTCACGGCCTGTTTGCACTTGGCGATGTGCGCGAGGTATGTTTCCGGCCCCATCACCTTGTACAACAAGTCTGGGAAGTGGCTGGTGGCTTCCGCCGAAACGTCGGCCGACTCCGTGATGAAGCGGTCGAGCTCATCGGATTCGTGCTCGATCTGCTCTTCGAAGAGCGAATGCAGCACCACAGCGGACGCGCCGGCATCTTCGATGCGCCGGATGTTTCCCACGTCCTGACACATGGGCGACGAGGAAGCGACCAGGGGATTCTTGAGCTTCAGGCCCAGGTACGTCGTCGAAAGGTCGATGGTCTTCGAAAGGTCGATCATTTCTTCACCTCCACACCGTTTGCCGGCTCGTGAGCCATGTAGTCGTACAGCTTCCAGCGGGCCGCCACATCTTCCTGAGCGAGAGAGAGCAGCCGCTTGGCCTCGTCGGGATTGCTCTTCACCAGCATGGTGTACCGGGTCTCGTTGTACATGAAGTCCTTCAGCCCGATGGAAGGCGCCTTGGAATCCAGGACGAAGGGATTCTTGTTCTGCGCCACCAGGTCGGGATTGTAGCGGAACAGCGGCCAGTAGCCGGAGTTGACGGCCGCCTTTTGCTGCTCCATACCGAAGGAGAGATCGTAGCCGTGCGCGATGCAGTGGCTGTAGGCGATGATGAGCGAAGGCCCGTTGAAGGCCTCGGCTTCCTGGAAGGCCTTGATGGTCTGCATGTCGCCGGCGCCCATGGCGATGCGGGCCACGTAAACGCTGCCGTAGCTGACAGCCATCATAGCCAGGTCCTTCTTGCCGCACTGCTTGCCGCCGGCGGCGAACTTCGCCACCGCGCCGCGGGGAGTGGACTTGGATGCCTGACCGCCGGTGTTCGAGTAGACTTCCGTATCCAGCACAAGGATGTTCACGTTTCGGCCCGAAGCCATCACGTGATCCAACCCGCCGTAGCCGATATCGTAGGCCCAACCATCGCCGCCGACGATCCAGACGCTCTTCTTGACCAGTGCGTCGGCCAGGTTGAGCAGATCGCGGGCATCGGGCGCGTCCAAACCGGCGAGCTTGCTCTTGAGGAGTTTCACGCGCTCGCGCTGTTCGAACACACCTTTTTCGGTGGACTGATCGGCGTTGATCAAAGCCTGTGCCAGTTCTTCGCCGATGGCGAAGCCGAAGCGCCAGACCAGTTCGCGGGCGTATTCGTTCTGCTTATCGACCGCGACGCGCATGCCCAACCCAAACTCGGCGTTGTCTTCGAACAGCGAGTTGGACCACGACGGACCGCGGCCTTCGGAGTTGGAGCAGTATGGCGTGGTGGGCAGATTGCCGCCGTAGATCGACGAGCAGCCGGTAGCGTTGGCCACCATCATGCGGTCGCCGAACAACTGGGTCATCAGCTTGATGTACGGAGTTTCGCCGCAGCCGGAGCAGGCGCCGGAGAACTCAAACAGCGGCTGAAGCAACTGGACGTCCTTCACCTGACCGAAGGAAAGGGCCGTGCGCTGAGTTTCGGGGATGCCGAGGAAGAAATCCCAGTTGGCGGCTTCGCTCTCGCGCAGCGGCGGCTGGGCCACCATGTTGATGGCGCGGTGTTTCACTTCGCTCTTGCTCTTAGCCGGGCAGACCTGGACGCAGAGAGTGCAACCTGTGCAATCTTCGGGCGCCACCTGCAGGGTATACTTGCGCTCCTTCATGTCCTTCCATCGGGCCGGAACGGACTTGAAGGTGGGCGGCGCGCCGGCCAATACCGGTTCGTTGTACACCTTGG
>DASZMZ010000269.1:0-15314 GCA_035551455.1 Candidatus Sulfopaludibacter sp. | reverse complement strand
CCCAACCAACAGACCAATGGAGCTCAGCACCGCCATCACTAGAAATGTCATGGCGGTAATCTGGCGGAAATCGGAAACCATCTGTTCCGCCGTGGAGAGGGCGAACGTGTCCGGCTTGTTGTAGGGGACGTGGCGGTCAATGCGCAACACCGTGCGCACTTCGTCCACGGCCTGCGGCAGTTTGCCTTGCATGGCAGTCACTACGATGGCGTTTTCGCGCGAGTTCGGATACATCCGCTGGAGCGTGAAGTAGGGCAACAGCACACGGTTGTCGGTGTCACCGAAGAACGACGCCGCGGGCTTGAGCATGGTGCCGATGACTTCGTATTCGTGGCCATCCACGTTGATGTTCTTGCCGAGGGGATCCACGTTGGCGAAGAGTCCCTTTTCCAGATCGGCGCCGATCACGGCCACCGGGCGGCGCCTCCGCGCCTCTTCGTCAGTGAAGAAGCGGCCCAGATGAAGGTCCACCTGTCCGCCGCGCGCATAGGCCTCTTCCACACCCATCAGGTTCACGTCGTACATGTCGTTGCCCTTGTAATGGACGTTGAAGGGACCGCCGTGCGGGAACAACATGGAAGAGACATCTTCCACGGACCGGCAGCGCTCGCGGATTTCCAGGGCGTTCTGGTAGGTGAGGTCCTTGCGGGTCCGCTCTTCGGGGGTGAGGTTCGAAGTGCGGGGCCCCACCGGAAACTTGAAGACGATGATGGAGTTCGGTCCGAAACTGCGCAGCACGTTGGCCACCGAGGCGTCGAAGCCGGTGAGAATCGCAGCCACCCCGATGATGGTGCCGGTGCCGATGATCACGCCCAACACCGTCAGCAGCGCGCGCAACTTATGATTGCGAATAGTCTGCCATGCCAGACTGACGCCGTTCACGAAGGCTAGCTTGGTCATTCTATTTATCCGCTCTCAGAGCTACGATGGGATCCAGTTTGGATGCCTGTCGTGCAGGGTAGATTCCGAAGAACAGGCCGACCGTGGCGGACAGACCCACCCCGATGAACACGCTGGACCAGGGCAGTGCCATCGGCACGGAAGTGAAACTGCGAACGATCACGGCGAGACACCAGGCCAGGATCACACCGGCCAAGCCCCCGGTTCCCGCCAGCACCGCCGATTCCACCATGTACTGGTTCAGGATGTCGCGCCGGCGAGCGCCGAGCGACTTGCGAATGCCAATCTCGTGAGTCCTCTCCGTCACCACCGCCAGCATGATGTTCATGATCACGATTCCGCCCACCACCATGAAGACCGAAACGATGCCGACGGCCATGCCCGCAATCGCCTTGGTGAGCGATTCCCAGAGGCCGACAATTGTGTCCGAAGCGAAAATGCTGAAGTTGTCGTCCTGCCCGGGCATGAGGTGGCGGTAAGCGCGCATGAGTACGCGCGCTTCGTCCTCGGCTTCGCTGAGGTGGGCCTGGTCGATGGCTTTGGCGACAAGGCGGAGTCCATTCCGGGAGCCGTACGTCTTGAAGTAGCTCTCGATCGGAATCATGATGAAGTTGTCCTGCGACTGGCCGAAAACGCTGCCGAGTTTCTTAGCCATGCCGACCACCTGGTAGGGATTGCCCTCCACGGAGACCGACTTGCCGATGGGATCGACGCCGGGAAACAACTGCTCACGAACATCGTTCCCGATAAAGACCACGGCGGCATGCCTGCGAACTTCCTCATAGGTGATCCCGCGGCCGGACTCGATCTGCACGTTATTGATGGCTAGAATATTGTCGGTAATCCCCTGAATGTTCACCTGTTCCTGAGACTTGCTCTTGTAGGTGACACGGCCGTTACGGGAGGCCATCATGCCGACTTCCTTCATGAGTTTGGCGTTGTTTTTCAGGAAGTCGAATTCGTCGGGCTTCAGTTGGGGATTGCGCTTGTCCATCTCGAAGAACTTCTTCGGATCCCACGGACCGAACCAGGCCATGCGCACAATCCGGAAGCCGTCCGACCCCATGTTGGAGACCTTCTCGGCAATGTACACATCCATCCCATGAATCAGCGCCGTCACCGCAATCAGAGTGGTAGTGGCGAGGATGATCCCGAGCAGAGTCAGGAAACTCCGCAGTTTGTTCTTGCGGAGGGAGTCCACCGCGATGCGGGTGGCTTCCCAAAAAGACGCACTCAGATGAAATTGCCGCTTCTGGGCCACAAGTTACCAGACGAGCGAGGGGCACATTTTGTTCCCAAGGTTCTGGTAGGGTAGGCTTGAGCCTGCCCATTTAGCGCTCGACCAAAACCAATTCTCCAATCCAGCCTTTGCCGGATTGTCCTCGATATATGCCACAATGTTGGCGAATTCACGGTCATTTCTCACCCAGTGATCGTAGGATTCCTGCTGCCAGAAAGGCGCCCCTGTGCGCCCCAGCAACAGGTTCGCCAGCCGGACGTGCGGCCCTTGATCCACTTCGTAATTTGAGACAACGGCAGTTTCGGAAGCAGAAGCACATGCACGTGATTCGGCATCACCACCCAGGCCGAAAGCTCATAGAACCCCTTGCTCTCGCCATCGAGAATTGTGCGGGCCACCAAGGCAGCGACGCGGGAATCCGCCAGCCACTTCGGGCCCGTGCTCCGGTGCATGGCCCTGTCCTGCGCGGCAAAAGCGTGGCCGGTTGTGGGGTAAACGATATCTGGCTGCGCCGCTGGAAGCGACCCGTGAAGCCGCCAGGTGACAAACAAGTAAGCCTGGTCGGGATGGAAATGCGGAAGCTTTCTTACGTAGTCAGCCATGGACAGGCTAAAGCCTATCCTACTTGGGATCCGGGACTTTGGGGACGGTGTAGACCTTTTTCAACGCGTCCTGGTATTCGCCGAAGAGCTGCTTGATGCCTTCGAACTCTTGCTTCACTGCGGTCCGATACTCGGGGTGAGTGGCGAAATCGAAGAGGACGGCCGTCATCGCCTGGGCATCCACGACGAAGCCGTGGTGGCCGA
The DNA here is from genome assembly GCA_035551455.1 of Candidatus Sulfopaludibacter sp. GTDB lineage: Bacteria > Acidobacteriota > Terriglobia > Bryobacterales > Bryobacteraceae > Sulfopaludibacter. Next base: position 12,368 of record DASZMZ010000269.1, on the reverse strand, counting down.
TCTCCGCCAGGGCGTCGGTCTCCATCTCATAGGTGTGATTGGCCGCAGTGGAAGTCTGCGAGACGATCTCCAGACCCGGAATGTCGCTCGATACGCTGCCGGTCTCCTCGAAACCCTGCGGCTTGCCGAAGGTCTCCGTTACATTTGTTGCGCCGTAGCGCTTCATGTAGGCGAAGCCCAACTCATTCAGCGTGGATTCGGAAATGCCGTCGCGATCCTGTCCGTAATTATCGATCTTCACCTTCGTACCAGTCGCCAGCGCCGCCGCACGGGCAGCGTTATCCACCATCTCGCGCTCCTGCGCCAGGTAAATGGCATCGGGGTAGCGGATGTAGAAATCGGCGACCGCGCGATCGGGCACCACATTCGGAGCGCCGCCACCCTCGGTGATCACGCCTTGCACCCGCGCTTCCGGACGCATCGTACCGCGCATCGCGTCGATATTATTGAACAGGTGGATCACGCCCTCGAGCGCATTGCGTCCGGCCCAGGGCGTCATCTGGTGCGCCGGAGCACCGGAGAACGTGTACTTGACGCCATCGATATTCAGGCAGCACGTGCCGAAGCCCGGCGCCGGCCGATTGGTGGTATTCACCGCGTGGCTGCGGATGATCACATCCATGCCGTTGAAAACTCCGGCCTTGTGCATCTCCGTCTTGGCCACCGGCGGCATCATCTCTTCGCCCGGCGTACCGAACACCACCACGCTGCCCGGCGCGTGTGTGCGCTCCAGGTATTCCGCCATGGCGATGGCCGCCGCCATGCCCACCGGACCCTGCGCGCTATGCTGGTCGCCATGGAAAGGCCGCTCGGTGCCGCGCAGCGCGTCGTATTCCAGAATCACGCCAAGATTGGGTGCGCCGCGATTGCCCTTCCATCGCGCCACAAAAGCGGTGGGCAAATGGGCCACGCCGAGGGTCACCTCGAAGTTGTGTTTCTTCAGCCAGGCGGTCAGTTGCTCCACCGCCCATGTCTCCTTAAACCCGATCTCGGGATGCTTCGTGATGGCGTCGCACATAGCGAGCAGTTCGGTATCCATCAACTGCTTCGCACGCGCGACCACTTGATCCCGCTCGCCATTGGCCGCCGTCAGGCGCGACACCAAACCCGGGACGTCCAGCGACTTCTCGAGCGTGTCCATCTTCTTCAGGACATCGCGCGCCGCCTCGCGCTCGGTAGGAGTGTCCTGCGCCAGCACCGCCAGTGCGCCCGCCATGGCCAGAATCGCGACTCGTATCACGCCTTGCCTCTGGTGAAATCGGGGAATTTCATGGGGGCGCTACCCTTGGCCACCGACGCCTCGCTCAGAGGACCTGGCGCGCTCCAAGCCGCCGCATCGTACACATTGATATCCGGCGTTTCGCCGTGCAGATAGCACTGAATCAAGCGGTAGGCCATGACGAAATCCATGCCGCCGTGGCCGCCGAGTTCGCGCGCCAGGTCGCCGACCTGCTTCCAATAGAGGGGCTCGAAGTCCTTCTTGTACGCATCGAGCGTCCCGAATTCCTCCTTCGGCGACCCGTCCACGTAGATGCGCGGCGGATAGTCGCGGAAGATGCCCTTGGTGCCGGCGATCAGGTTGATGCGGTCGTAAGGCTGCGGCGAAGAGGTGTTGTGCTCGAGCGTGATCACGCGGCCCTTCACGGTGTGGATGAGGCTGATATTGAGGTCGCCGCAACGGTAGACTTCCTTCTGCCGCGGATCGTCAGCAGCCAGATGGGCCTTGCGATAAGCGGGAAGAGACGCCACGGGGGAACTCATCGACACCAGATAATCGAAGCGGTCGCCGCGATTGATATCCATATAGTGCGCCACGGGACCGAGGCCGTGCGTGGGATACAGATTACCGTTGCGATTGAGATGCTCGAAGCGCCGCCAGAGGCCCTCGCCGTTGTCCGAGAAGAGGATGCTGCGCAAGTCGTGATTGTAGGCGCAGGCGCCGTGCGTGATCTCGCCCAGCACGCCCGCCTTCACCAGATTCCACACCAGCATCTCGTTGTATCCGTAGCAGCAGTTCTCCAGTTGGATGCAGTGGCGCCGCGTGCTCTCCGATGTGTCCACCAGCGTCCAGCAATCCTCCAGCGTGCGCGCGGCCGGCACCTCGACGCCGACGTGCTTGCCCTGCTTCATGGCGGCGACTGCCATGGGCACATGCCAGATCCACGGAGTCGCCACGATCACCAGGTCGAGATCGTCGCGCTTCACTAGTTCCTCGAAGGCATGGTCGCCGGTCGAATAGGCGGCGGGCGAAGGCTTGCCGAGTTTCACCAATTTGTTCTGCGCGCGCGTGACCTTCTCCGGCACTACATCGCAGAGCGCCTTCACCTGCACTTGAGGAATGGCCGAGAAGTTGTCGATGAGGCTGTTGCCGCGTCCGCCCACGCCGATGAAGCCCATGCGCACCGTGTCGCGAGAGTCGAACTTCATGCCGGCCACATTGGCCGCGCCGGTGGGACGCTGCGGTTCGGCCGCCAGATTCAAGCCCACCGAGGCCAGCGACGCCAGACGCAGCAGATCGCGCCGCGACGCACTCTTTTCGTCTTTCATCTCTACCTCCACAACCGCTGCACAATGCGCAGCAGCACAGTGCCGCTCACCAGGAAGACAACCAGGAGGGCCGTTGCATAACCCGTGCGGCCGTACAGGAAATTGCCCACCGTGAACAGCGCCGACCAGATCATGATGCACCCGCTGAACCAGCCGAGCAAGGCCCGGGGAAAATTGGAAGCCTCGCTATCGGCGGCCGCTTCGGCTGCCGAGATTCCGCACTGGACCCGAATTCGCTCCCAGCCGGGACCGAACGGCCGCACTTTTTTATAGAAATCGATGAGCACCTGCTCGTCGTTAGCGGGACCGTAATATGCCGTCAGCACCCAGCAAACCGTGGTGATGGCGATGCCGAGGATCAACTCGCGCGCGGTGTGCACCTCCATACCGTTTTTGTGCAGCACCAGGAAGGTGATGCCGACGGCGAAGGAGACCACCATGGCCACGATTTCGCACCATGCGGTGATGCGCCACCAGAACCAGCGCAACAGGTACAGCAGTCCGGTGCCCGCGCCCAGCAGCAGGAGAATGTTGAAGCTGTCCTGCGCCGTCACCAGCAAAAACACCGTGGCCGAGGATGCCACAAACAGCAGGATGGTACACCACCGGCCCGCCGTCACGTAGTGCTTATCCGGCTGTCCGGGATTGAGGAAGCGCCGGTAGAAATCGTGGACCAGGTAGGATGCGCCCCAATTCAGGTGAGTCAGGATGGTGGACGAATTGGCGGCGATCAGGCCGCCCAGCATCAGGCCGATCCAGCCGGCCGGCATGAAGCGCAGCATGGCGGGAAACGCGATGTCGTGGCCGAGCAAAGTGGGATCCAGATGCGGGAAGGCTTTCTGAATGTCGGAAAGCTGCGGGTAGATAATCAGCGACGCCAGACCGGTGATGATCCAGGGCCAGGGGCGAAGCACGTAGTGGGCGACGTTGAAGAACAGCGTGGCGCCGAGCGCATCCTTTTCGGATTTCGACGCCAGCATGCGCTGAGCGATGTAGCTGCCGCCGCCCGGTTCCGCGCCGGGATACCAGACGGCCCACCACTGGACCGCAATCGGCATGATGAAGACCGCGACTGCGAGATCCCAGTTCTGCGTGAAATCGGGCAGCATGTTCAGGTAGTTCAAGCCATGCGGTCCCTGCACGTGCGACAGCTTGGCCACCAGGCCGCTCATACCGCCGACTTGCGGCAATTCCACCGCAAAGTAGGCCGCCGCGATCACGGCCGACATTTTGATAAAGAACTGGATCATGTCAATGACCAGGACGCCCCAAAGGCCTGAATGCGCGGCGAAGATCACGTTCAACAAGCCGATGGCCAGCAGCGTCTGCCAGCGTTCGAAACCAAAAAGAATGGCGGCGATTTTACAGGCGGCCAAATTCACGCTGGCCATGATGAAGCAGTTGAAGAAGAAGCCCAGATACACGGCGCGGAATCCGCGGACCGCTTTGGCAGCGTTGCCGGAGTAACGGAGCTCGTAGAATTCCAGGTCGGTCAGGACTCCGGAGCGCCGCCACAGGCGCGCGTAGAAGAAGACCGTCGCCACGCCGGTGAGCGTGAACGCCCACCACTGCCAGTTCCCCGCGACGCCCTGGGTGCGCACGAAATTCGCCACCAGGTTCGGCGTATCGCTCGAAAAAGTGGTGGCGACCATGGAGAGTCCGGCGAGCCACCAGGGCACGGAACGGCCCGAAGCGAAGAACTCAGCGGTACTCTTGCCGGAGCGTTTCCCAAAGAACAACGCCGGGATAAAACAGATGGCCACCGAAAACAGGGCGATGATCCAGTCAATGGTATGCAGTTGCATGGAGTAAAGAAAGAGTGTACGTCATAGCTGGATTCAGTGGGTATCAGCGGCCCTGCGCGCACAGCGAGAATTGCAGATCCGCGCGAGTAAAAGCGCCCGGATTCGGAAGGCCCGGGCGGATCTGTTCGGCGGTGAAGGGCAGTTGCGGCGCCAGGTCCTTCGGAAGAGGATCGGCATCCGGGGCGGCTTCCAGAAAGCCTTCGGCGAGCATCTGCACCTGGGCGCGCGCCACCAGTGGAATCGCCATGGTGCGTTCAAAAAGGAAAGCCAGAATGCGATGGAACACGACGGGTGCGGGAAGAATCCAAACGCGCCGATTCAAAACGGCTGCCACCCGCCGGACCGCATCGCTCAGCAGGAGCGTTTCAGGACCGAGCACAAACGCCGTCTGGTGCGACAGGCGGCGGTCGGTCAAACAGGCGGTAATGATGCGGACCACGTCCTGAACCGCCACGGGCCGGATGGGCTGCTCACGAAATCCGACGGTCGCGAAAAACCGGCAGAGTGAAAATGGTGTGGCTCAGATGATCCAACATGTGATCGCCGCGGCCGTAGATCATGCCGGCTTTGAGAACGGTGAAGTCGAGCCCCGAGGAGCGGACTAACTCTTCGGCCTGGAACTTCGACTCATGATACGGCGAGCCGCAATCGGGTCGAGCGCGGAGAAAGCTCAGCATGAGCAGGCGCGGCACTGCGGCGCGTTTGGCGGCTTCGATCACGTTGCGGGTGGCTTCGACGTGGATGCGCCGATAGGTTTGGGTTCCGGTTTCACGGTTGATGCCGGCGCAATGCGCGATGGCGTCGCAGCCGCTGAAGGCCTCCGTGAGCACGGCGCAGTCCGATAGATCCGTGTGAACGACGGGAATGGCCGGCGGATGGCGCTGGTCGCGTCCGCGGGCGATGAGGACGGGCTGGTGGCCCAGTGAAACCAAGTGGGCCGCGAGGTGGCGGCCGACGAATCCGGTGCCGCCGGTGATGGCGATTCTCATTTTTTCCTCCGCTTTCTTTGCATGATCTGCGTGGGACAAACGGCCACGCCGATAGGGGACCAATCCGGCGGCATCCAGCAGCGACGGATGGCGGGAAATGGTGGGAGCGAAATTAAGTCAAGCCAGTGCGCCGCGGCCGGCCTTCACCGGCCAGACCGACGGGAACCCTGCCAGGCCGCTGCGCACACGCTCCGAGTCTTCTTCCCGACAGAAGACGACCACGCAGCCGCCGAAGCCGGCGCCTGTCAAGCGCGCGCCCAGGGCGCCCGACGCCATGGCCGCGTCCACCAAATGGTCCAGCGCCGCGCAACTTACATGCAGCCGGTCGCGAAGGCTGGCGTGCGATTCCACCAGCAGGCGGCCGAACCACTCGGCTTCGCCGCGCTCCATGGCCTGCACCGCATGGCGGACGCGCAGAGCTTCGCTCATGGTATGGAGGAAGGCATCGTGCTCTTCGACGGTCTTGAGCGATTGAGCCATAGCCGCTACGTCGCCGTCCGGAATTTCGAGGTACGAGGCCACGCCAAAGTGCGCGAGGGCCGTGCTTCCCGCTTTGCGCCGCGCGTTGTAGCGCTCGCGGACCGCGCCCGATTTTTCGGCAGTCACGCCGCTATGCGCCACCAGAAAGCTCCAGCCTTCGGGAATGGGGATGTGGCGAATGGAGACGGGCTGAAACGCGATGAGCGACGCGCAGCCCGCGCGCGAGGCCAGGGACGCCGCATGGTCCATACCGCCGCCGCGCGTTCCCACGAAATGCTCGCCCTCCGGCAGCACCTCCATCAATTCCTCAAACGATGCTTCAATTCCATTGGCGCGCAGGAGCGCCAGAGTGGCGGCCACAATCAGCGCCGACGACGACGAGAGTCCGGCGGCCGGCGGCAGATCCGAATGAATCTCGGCATCCACTCCCACGCCCACGCCCCACTTCTCCGCCACGGCGCGGGCGGCCGCGCGCAGGTAGTTCTCCCAGTCGCCCGCGGCCACCGGAGTGAGCGCATTGGACCATTCGAATTCGCGATTCTGGTACCCCTCGCTGCAGGCGCAAATCCGGCGATCCGAGCGGACGCGAAAGTCGATGCGCACGCGACGCTCGAGCGCCATCGGCAGCACCGGGAGCCGGTGATAATCGATGTGTTCGCCGATGAGATTCACGCGGCCCGGCGCTTCTACAATTCCCTGCCTCTCTTGCATTTCCGCTCCGTCCCGATCAACATACCACTATGAGCCAAATTCCCGTCCGATGGACCGTGGCCATGCTCGCGCTGGCCGCCTGTCTGTGCGCCGCCGATGTGCCGTCGCCCGCCCTGCTCGTGCTGAATAAGGAAGGCGCGCTGGCCATTGTGAACCCGGCCACCAAGCAGGTAGTGGCCCGCGTCCGCACCGGCGACAGTCCGCACGAAACGGTGGCCAGCGACGAGGGCAAACTGGCCTTCGTGAGCAACTACGGCAGCTCCACGCCAGGCAACACCATCTCCGTGATCGACCTGGCTGCGCAAAAGGAAATTCACCGCGTCGACCTGGGCCCCCTGCGCCGTCCCCACGGACTGGCCTTCGCCGGCGGCAAACTCTACTTTACTTGCGAGACCAACAAAATTATTGGACGGTACGACCCGGCAACCAACAAAGTCGATTTCCTGCTGGGCACCGGCCAGACCGGCACCCACATGGTGGCGCTGAATTCGGATCAGAGCCAGATCTACGCCGCCAATATCGGCGGCAACAGCATCAGCATTTTCGACCGCGCCGGAGCGCTCGATTGGAACCAAACCGTGATTCCCGTGGGCAAGGGTCCGGAAGGCTTCGACGTCACGCCCGACGGCAAGGAAATCTGGGCGGCCCATTCGCGCGACGGCGGGGTTTCCATTATCAACATTTTCACCAAGAGCGTCACCCACACCTTCGGCGTACAGACCAAACGATCGAACCGCCTGCGCTTCACTCCCGACGGCCGCCTGGTGTTGATTTCCGACCTGGACGCCGGCGAGTTGGTGATTTTGGAGCATGCCACGCGCAAGGAACTGAAGCGCATGCCGCTGGGCAAAGAGCTGGCCGGAATTCTGATCACACCGGATTCGCGGCGGGCTTACGTGGCCGTGACCGGCGACAACAATGTGGCGGTGGTGGATCTGAAATCGCTTGAACTGATCGATCGCCTGCAGACCGGTACCGGCCCCGACGGCATGGCCTGGGTGAAGTAGCCCTATACTGTCTCCATGAGGGACTTTCCGAAGAGAATCCGTTTTCCTCGCAACCCTTCGTCACGATCGTTGAGTGCGGCGGGTTACCAGAATGAATATAGGATCGCCTGGGCAGACCCGGAATGGCAGGGCATCGAAGGTACAGTCACACTCGACGCCGTGATCGGCAATGACGGCATCATTCAGACCCTCGAATTTCATGGCGGCGCCGAGGCTCTGTCTGCCGCGGCGATCGAAACTGTCCGCCACTGGACGTATCGTCCGGTCCTGCTGAACGGCAGGCCGGTGGAGGTGGCCACAGAGATCGACGTGGTATTTCAGCGACCTGAGGATGGCAACTAAATGGCCGACCTCTGGAGCCTCAGCGATCTCTGTACGCCTTGGTGCGTCCACGTGGCCGCGACCTTGCGCGTCGCCGAAAACATCCAGGCGGGACACTCGGAAATCGGCGCGCTGGCCGAGGCTTGCGGCGCGGACCGGGAGTCCTTGCAGCGCATGCTGCGCCACCTGGCGAGCAAGGGCGTCTTCGAGGAGGCCTCGCCGGGACGCTTCACGTTGAACCACGCTGCCCGCGGGCTGATCGACGGCCGCATCGGGTTCGACCTGGACGGCATAGGCGGGCGCATGGCCTACGCCTGGAGCACGCTGCTGCCGGCCGTGAGGACCGGCAGGCCGGCATACCACGAGGTGTTCGGCCGTCCATTCTGGGACGACCTGGAAGCCAACCCGAAGATCGCCGCCTCGTTCGACGAGCTGATGGGCATCGCCGGTCACGGCGCACCCGATCCCGAGGTGCTCGTCAATCCGGCGGATTGGGAGCGCGTGAAGAGCGTGGTGGACGTCGGCGGCGGCACCGGAGTTTTGCTGACGGAAATTCTGCGCGCGCATCCGGGGATCGAGGCGACGCTGGTGGAGTTGCCCCGAGCGGCGGCGCGCGCGGCGGAGGTCCCGGGACTCACGGTGGTGGCACAGAGCTTCTTCGATCCGCTGCCCGCCGGACGGGATCTCTACATTCTGAAAAGCGTGATCGGAGATTGGCCGGATGCGGAGGCGCGCCGGATTCTGCAGCGCTGCGCGGATGCGGCCCGTCCGGCAGGCCGAGTCGTGGTGTTTACGTGCGCGGACGCGGGCAAACAGGCAGACCCGGAACTGCTCATGATGGTGCTGGTGGGCGGCAAGGGTCGCAGCCTGGAAGAATTCCGCGAACTCGCCGGCTCGGCGGGTCTCGAAGTGACAGCGTGCGGCCACCAACCCACGGGTCGGGGCATCGTGGAATGCCGCCCGCTCGCGCGATAGCGGGAGTTGTGGCGTATGGGCGAAATGGATTTTCACCGCTGAGGCACGGAGGCGCTGAGGAAGACGCGGAGGCCCTTGGCAGGGCGAGAAGACTTTCGGTTGTCAAAGATCGGTTGCGGTGGACGGGGTTAGGCTGCCATGGGGAGGGCGATTGGCGGCGATTCCACGCGGATTTGGTTCACCAAAGGGCTGAAAAGAGGGGTTGAAAAAACAAATTCAGGGAGCGGCGGCAGCGGCGATGGCGGTTCGGGTTCTTTGGAGGATGCGGGGACCTCTTGTACTTGAGGTTTGAGTTTTTCAGCGGCTAGGCGATTGGCTTGTTCCTGACGGAGGAGGTCGAGGTTGCGCTGCATTTTGCGGTGGATGCGGCTTTCGTAGAGGGTCAGGAGGTTGAGGTTCTTGGCGTTCTTGGTCCAGGCGAAGGCCTGGAGGAAGGCGTCGGACACCTGCGGGGGCTGGGTGGGGTACGGGTCTTCTTTGGTGTTGAGACCGATACCGATCAGGGTGTTTTCGATGCAGGAGACACGGTTGAGACGCCAGGTGTCATCGGCGATGGCTTTGGCTAGGACGGTTTCGAGTCCCGGGGCGGCGCCCAGGGAGGCGAGGAGCGAGTTGGTGTGTTTGAGATAGGCATCCCAATCTTCTTTGGTGAACATCATGACCTGACCGGTCATTCCATGACGCCAGGCGTTGAGAGCGCGACGGTCTCTTTTGGGAAAAGTTTCTTCGTTCATTTATAAATACTTTCTAACCGCCGAGGCGCCGAGGCGCCGAGGAAAACGGGGTTGATTGAGGGCATAAGATCCCCCCTCAATTCCAGTGTCAGGGGTATGTCCAGGGTTTTCGGGGCGTTTTTGGGAAGCGGGATTGAAAATAAAGGGTAAAAAAGTCTGAATTTCGTGTGAACGAGATTCGGGGAACGGAAGAATGGGGACAGACAGCGAAAGGCGACCGTCTGTCCTACTTTCTACTGATTGGGGGGCTTGGGCATGGTCTCTTTGGTAAAGCGCGGGACCATCTGGTCCATATTCGCCACGTGCCAGATCGCCGCACTCACTACGGTGGCGGCGTGCTTTACGTCTTCGGGAACAATCCGCTCGTAGGTATCGAGATTGGTGTGCCAGGTGAAGCTCTGGTATTCGATGGGATCCTGTGCCAGACCCACGCCCGGCAAGCCGGCGGCATTGAAGGATGTGCTGTCCGTGCCTCCGGTGGCCCGGCTGTTGGTGACGCTGGCGCCGAACACGCCGAAGTCTTCGAAAGTCTTCAGCGCGGGACGCAGCACCTCGGCGGCTTCGGGCGGTCCGAAAATTCCGGCGCCGCGAATGCGGCCCGTGCCCGAATCCACATTGAAGTAGCAGTCCAGTTTGGCCCATTCGGGCTTGGGATTTTCCGCCGTGCCGAAGTGGCGGGCCACATAAGCCTTGGAGCCCAGCAGGCCTTCCTCTTCGCCGCTCCACAGCGCCACGCGAATGGTGCGGCGCGGCTTTAAATTCAGGGCTTGAATCAGGCGCGCCGCCTCCATCATGACCGCAGACCCGATGGCGTTGTCGGTGGCGCCGGTGGCCGCATGCCAGGAATCCAGGTGGCCGCCCAGCATGACGACTTCGTCGGACTTATCCGTGCCCGGAATTTCGGCAACCACGTTGTAAGTGGTCTTGCCCTCGGGATACCAGTGATTGACGATGTTGAATTCGAGCTTGACGTCTTCACCATCGCCCATGAGGCGCTCGATGCGGCCGTAGTCGTCATTGCGCATCACCACAGTGGGCACGGCCTTCTTCTCATCGAAGGTCCGATTGTTGAAGGCGCGGATCAAACCGTGATCCATGGCCGCGTCGTTGATGCGCAGCGTGGCGCCGCCGGCGACCAGGAAGCCATCCACCTGTTCAGCGACCTGCGCCGCGGTGAGCCGACTGGGATCCGGCGTACCGCGTCCGCCCGCGCCACGGCCGAAGCCGCGTCCTGCATTGGGATTATTGGGATCGTAACTCTGCCGCACCTGCGCATCGTCGCGGCGCAGAGCCGGCGGCTCGAAGTTGACGGGAATCACGGCGGCCTTGCCGACCAGCACCATCTTGCCTTTGACCTTGGCCTTGGTGGCATCCATCCACGCCGTGAGTTCGGCCTGCGTGGGCTGCTGATACTGCGGACCGGCGGGAGCGCCTCGGCCGCCGCGTCCGCCGCCCGCATCGGGATTGCGGGGAATTTCCGGACCGCGCGGCAACACAATCTCGACCGCCGAGCCGGTGACGGTCCCTTTGGTGGCGGGAGTCCAGCCGAGCACTTCGAATTTCAAATTCTCATGGACCGGAGAAACAATGTAACCGGCGGCGCGCTCATTCAACCAGCCGGGATGGCCGAAATCCCATTCTTCCAGGTGGGCATTCTTGAAGCCCCAATCGGTAAGCTGCTTGACGGCCCATTTGGCGGCCGCTTCGTGATTGGGCGAGCCGGTAAGTCGCGGGCCGTAACGGTCCGTAAACATATGCAGGGTGTGCATGATCTGCGAATGTTCGGCTTCTTCGCTGCGAATGCTGGCGAAGGTCTTCTCGTCGACTGCGGTCTGGGCGGTTAATAAGCCGCACAGCGCCAGTCCGGCAAGCATTTTTCTCATTGCCACAGCATACCTTATTAAGAGATATATTCGGATATCGGACAAAATTAACTTTTTTCGTTTCCCTCCCGTTCGTGGTGTAACCCGTGCCCTGTGGAAATCGCCTACATTAACGTGCGAACCAACAGTTGCGAATCTCAACAGCGGCGATGACCCGCCTGGATTCCCCGGTTCTCAGTTGAACGTCTGTTAGGAGACTCAAAAAAGCCATGAACGCTAAATCCCTGCTCCTCGCTGGAGTGCTCGCAATTTCTTCCTTATCTCTCGCCAGTGCAAAGACTTACGAGATTTCTTTGTCCGCGCCCACGAAGGCCGGCAGCGTCACCCTGAAACCCGGACAGTATCGCCTGAAGGTGGACGGCGCCAAGGCGACCTTCACGTTTGTCGATACTGACAAGCAGTTCACTACCCCTGTAAAAGTTTCCACAACCGACAAGAAGTTCGACGATACCCGCGTGGATGCCAGCAAAGACAACGGCACCGACGTGATCAAGGACATCGAACTCGGCGGCACCAAGACCAAACTGGAATTCTAATCCCCCCTAGGGACAGGCTCGCACGGGCCTGTCCTACCCCCGTGTTTTGGCAATACAATAGCTGCATGCGTCTTACGCTTGCTCTGTTGATGAGTGTTGCCGCGTGGGCCCAGACGCCCGCGCTTCCCCTGCCTCCTCCGTTGCGCCAGGCGGCGCAGCTCATAAATGATTTCGGCAATACCGCGCGCTATGCCGCGGATAATGCCACGGTCCAAGCCCCGGCTCCCGGCGAACAGCGCGTGGTGTTCATGGGAGACTCCATCACGGATGGATGGGGCCGCGGACCCAGAAGCTCTCCCTTCTTTCCAGGCAAGCCGTACATCAATCGCGGCATCAGCGGCCAGACTACGGCGCAGATGGTACTCCGCTTTTATCCCGAT
>DASZMZ010000268.1:0-44487 GCA_035551455.1 Candidatus Sulfopaludibacter sp. | reverse complement strand
TCGGATTGCCGTTAACCGTGTTCCCGAAAATGCGATTATTGCCGAATGTCACAATGCTGGGGGTGCCTGTCCCGCCCAATTGAAGACCGATGGCGTTGTCCGTAATGGTCGTATCGGACAGCCGCATATTGCCTCCCGCCGAAGCGGTGCTGTTCTCATCCGTGGAGACCCCGGCGATGCTATTGAACTGGACGAAGCTGTGATCCACCTGAACCGTCGCGTTGTTGAGGACCGCCAATCCTACCGCGTTGTGGATGAGCGAGCAGCGTGTCAGGGATACCTTCCCCCCGAGGACGGAGATTCCCGACGTCAAGGCGTCCTGGATGCGAACATCCTCGAGACTCAGAACTCCCGCGGGCCCAAGAGCAACCACGCCATAGTTCATGATCCCGGCGACTGTGTCCGGCCGGATGAGCACCCGTTCGATCCGTCCGGTTGCTCCGGAGGCCATGCTGATTCCAACTCCTGTCGCTGCCAACGTGAGATTTCGGATGACGACGTGGCCGGCAGCGAGAGTGATCGCAGCCCCCGAGGCGATGTTGCCGCCTCCGTCGATCGTGAGGTTCTGAAGGATGGTCACCGTTCCGAAATCCCCAGAGTCCAGAACGTCAATCTCTCCTCCGGACGAAGTGTTTGCCAGTGCGCCGGCGAAGGTTTTGCAGGGAGCGGTTCGGGTACAGGCAGCCGCATCGTCACCGGACGCGGAGATCCAAGTACGTGGCGCGCCGAAACAAAGCAAGGCCGGAGCGATGAGCAGCAGGAACAGTCGTATTTTCATCAGGCATCCTCAGGTCGGTCCAGTATACAGGTTTTCGTATGAAAAGACACGAACTTTTTCACCTAGGGCAGCCGGAAAGCCACCACCGAATCCCCCATTTTGCTGCCGAAATCCTTCGCCTTGCCGTGGCCTCCGGCGCAAACCACCACGTACTGCTTGCCCTGCCACTCGTACGTCATGGGGGTGGATTGCGCGCTGGCCGGCAGTTCCGCCTTCCAGACCTCTTCGCCTGTATCGGTGTTGTAGGCGCGGAGGAACGGCTCCAGCGATGCACCGGCAAAGGCCAGACCGCCGCCCGTCGAGATTGGTCCTCCCAAAGAGATCGTTTTGCCCACGGCGGATTCCCAACGCAGTTTGCCGGTCCGGAGATCGAAGGCCACCAGGGCGGCCCACGGCGGCGCGCTGCAAGGCGCTCCGGCGGGCGAAATCAGAAACTCGCGGTACATGCCATACGGAGTGCCCCGCTGCGGGGCGAACTCGCCAGTCATCCGATTCTTCTCCCGATCGGCAAGCATGGAGTCCATTTCCGCGCGCGGAATCAGCTTCACCATGGCCGGAAGCCGGTCGGTGATGGCGAACAGCAACTGCCGCTCCGGGTCCCAAGATGCGCTCCCCCAGTTCACGCCGCCCACGTTGCCCGGCACCACCAGCGTGCCCTGCAGACTCGGGGGCGTGAACATGCCCTCATTGCGCAGCCGCCGGATCCTTTCCCGGCACCAGGCTTGGGCTTCCGGTGTCGGTCCCCAAACGGTGTCGGCGGTCAGACTCTGCGGCACCATAGGCGACCAGGCGGGGAATGGCTGAGTGGCTGATGCCATCTCGCCGGGGATGTCACTCTTCGGAACGGGCCGCTCGTCCACCTGCATCAGGGGTTTGCCGGTAAGCCGGTCCAGCACGAAGACGTTGCCCATCTTGGTGGTCACGGCAACGGCGTCCTTCCCGCCGAAGCGGATCAACGCCGGCTGCGACGCCACGTCGTAGTCCCACAGATCATGGTGGACCACCTGAAAACTCCAAACCAGGGCCCCGGTCGAAGCCTTCAGCGCCACCACCGAATTGGCATGCGCGTTGTCGCCGGGCCGCTCCCCGCCGTAATAATCGGGACTCGCGCTCCCTGTGGGGACGAACACCAGATCATGTGCCGGGTCGGCCGATAGCGTCGACCAGGCGTTGGCGGCGCCCGTTCGCGTCTTCTGTTTGTTCGACCAGGGAATCGGGTCCCACGTCCAGCGCAGTTTGCCGGTGCGGACGTCGTAAGCGCGCACGACGCCTCGCTCCATGGCCACCGCGCCGTTATCAGCGATGGAAGAGCCGGTAATCACCAGGTCGCCCACCACCACCGGCGCCGACGTCACCTCGTAACCGCAGCACTCGCGATAGCCAACGTCGCTCTTGAGATCCACCGTACCCGCCGTGCCGAAGTCCTGGCAGAGTTTCCCTGTCCGGGCGTCGATAGCCAGAAGGCGGGCGTCGAGCGTGCCTTCGAAAAGCCGCACGCGGCACACCGCGCGGGACGACAGCGGCTTGGATTCGATCCACGCCGCAACCCCGCGTGAGGAAACCTCGGAATAGTCCACGGCCCGGCTGACTTCGGGATCGTAGGTCCACTTCTCGGCGCCCGTCGCCGGATCCAGCGCGATCACGCGATTGAAGGGCGTCGTCAAATAGAGCACCCCTTCTATCAGGATGGGCGTGGCTTCAAAAGCCGCTTTATTGTTCAAATCGGTGGCCGGCGCCAAGGCGCCCGTGTGATAGGTCCAGGCAACCTTCAGTTTGGAAACGTTGTGAGCGTCGATTTGCTTGAGCGGCGAATAGCGGGTGCCGCCCAAGTCATGGCCATAGGCCGTCCAGCCACCATCGGCGGCCGCCAGACAACTCCCTGACAGAGTCAATAACAGATACAGACAGCGCATCACTACATTCTCCGTTCCGGCGACCTGGAACTCAAATTGGGTGAGGAACGAACAGTGGTCTCGGACGATGAGTTTTGTTTACAAGTGAAACTAAAAATGTAACAAGATCAGTTCCCGCGTGTGACCACTCGCAAAATTTAGGTAAATACTTGCTTCTGAACGAGAAATACTGTTGACCCTGAATTAATTCAGTCTTACAACAAATGACAGGCATTCGAGCCCTCGATGGTAGGGGTTGCACTCAGGAGGCACTTTCAGCATGTCCAAGACGACAACGACGATACTCTCGCTTCTTCTCCTGTTTTGCGGATTGGGAACCGCGCAAAACATCACAGGATCCATCTCCGGCCGCGTAGTCGATGCGCAGGGCGCATCCGTACTGAACGCGGCAGTCACCTTGACGGAGACGGGCAAAAATCAGTCCAATACCGTAAAAACCACTGCCGGCGGTGATTTCACCATTGCGGGCCTGGTGCCCGGCACTTACTCAATTGCGGTGGAAGCGGTGGGCTTCAAGAAACTCACGCGGCCTGGGATCGCCCTCGACGCGAACACCAAACTGGCCGTGGGCGACCTCACCCTCGAAGTCGGCGCCGTGACGGAGTCGATTGAGGTGACCGGGACGGCGGCACTGCTGCAAACCGAGAGCGTGGAGCGCTCGGCGACCATCACCGGCAAACAAATCGAAAACATCGAAGTGAACGGACGCAATGCGCTGGATATGGCGAAACTGGTTCCAGGCGTGCAATTCACGAACGGCACCAGCTATGCCATCGGCAGTTCTTCCAATGGCGCAAACGACTTTACGGTCAACGGCGCGCGCCCATCACAAAATCAGCTTTCTATTAACGGCATCGGCAATGTCGATACCGGTAATAACGGCGGTATGAACGTGGCCGTCAGCGTCGATTCCGTGGCCGAGTTCAAGATTCTGACCGGCAGCTATCAGGCCGAATACGGCCGCAGCGTCGGCGCGCAGATCTCCGTAGTCACCAAGACCGGCAGCGAACAGTTTCACGGCAGCACCTACTGGTATCACCGCAACGACGGCCTGAATGCCAATACGTATCTCAACAATGTGCGCGGCCTGGCCAAGCCTCTTTTCCGGTACAACGACCTGGGCTACACCATCGGCGGCCCCGTCTACATCCCTCACGTGTTCGAGCGCGAGCGCCACAAGGCATTCTTCTTCCTGAGCCAGGAATGGCAGAAGCAGTTGTCGCCGAATACGGCGCGCAACGTGCTGGTCCCCACCGCACTGGAGCGCAAGGGCGACTTCAGCCAGAGCTTAAACAACAATGGCCAGAAGTTGACGTTCATCAACGACCCGCTGACGCAAACCCCGTTTCCGAACATGCAGGTTCCCGCCAATCGGATTTACGGGGTGGGGCAGAACCTGTTGAACCTTTATCCGCTGCCGAATGTGACGCAGGTGTCGAACTTCAACTACACCTCCCAATTTCCGGGTGAAGCGCCGCGCCGCGAAACCCTGGTGCGGGCGGACTACAATCTCACCGAGAAGATCCGCTTCTTCGGCCACTTCATCGATAACCAGCAGCCCACGGTGGCCCCGTACGGTTCCTTCGTCCTCGGCCTCAGCGTGCCCATCACGCAGATCGAAAATCCGATCCCCGGCCGCAGCGTGGCCGCCGGCGCCACCATCACCATCAGCCCCACCATGACCAACGAATTCAACTGGGGCTTCACCCACAATTCGATTCTGATTGCCGAACAGGGAACGGTGCTGCGCACGAACACTTCCAACATTAATCTGCCGGAACTGTACCCCAGCGCCGTCCAGGACAACTACGTCCCGAACGTGACCTTCAACGGGACGCGCATCAATGCCAGTCCGAACCTGGGCACGGGCGACGCGCCGTTCATCAACTACAACACCACCATCGATATCAGCGACAACCTGACCAAGGTCTGGCGCAGCCACACCATCAAGGCCGGCCTCTACATGCAGCGCAGCCGCAAGGATCAGACGTCGTTTGCGAACTTCAACGGCAGCTACAATTTCGGCGACAACGCGTCGAATCCCTACGATACGGGCTACGGCTTCTCCAACGCCCTGCTCGGCGTCTACAACACGTATAACCAGGCCGCCAACCACGTGAATGGCATGTACCGTTACTGGAATATCGAGCAGTTCGTTCAGGACACCTGGAAGCTCACTCCGCGCCTCACTCTCGATTTTGGAATGCGCGCCGCCTGGTATCAGCCGCAATTCGATTCTTCGCTACAGGCGTCCACATTCCTTCCCGACCAGTGGACCCCCTCCAAAGCTCCCCGGCTCTATCAACCGGCCATCAATCCGGCCAACGGTCAGCGGGCGGCCTTTGACCCGGCCACCAACAGCTTTCTGCCCTCCTTCGACGTCGGTCTGGAAATCCCGGGCAGCGGCGATCCCTTCCAGGCCATCTGCCAGTCCAAGACTTGTCCGAACGGCAAGTATCTGATGCAGGACCGCGGCTTGCAGTTGGGTCCCCGCTTCGGTTTCGCATGGGATGTCACCGGAAAGCAGAACCTGGTAGTCCGCTCCGGCGGCGGCATTTACTACGACCGTATCCAGGGCAACCGCACCTTCGATATGGTGACCAACCCGCCCGAAGCCGTATCGCCTACCCTGAACCAGAACCTGGTATCCACCATTGATCCGAAGAACATTTTGCTGGGACCGCCCAGCCTCGACGCGGTCGATCAATCGGGCAAGGTTCCCACCACCTATCAGTACAACTTCGGCGTCCAGTACCGGCTGCCGGAGAACATGTCTCTCGACGTCGCATACGTGGGCAGCATGGGCCGCCACCTCCAGGACAATCGCAACATCAACTACAACGCCTTTGGCCAGTGTTTCCAGCCGCAGAATCAGGACCCGCAACTGCAGGCCGCCAACCCGACCGCGCTGTTGGGCAACAACTGCCTCGCGGCCAACTTCCTGAAACCCTACCAGGGCTACTCCAACATCAACTACTACCAGGGTGAGGCGACGTCGAACTATAACGCCTTACAGGTCCAGGTGCAGCGCCGCACCACCAAGGGTCTCTTCTTCGGCGTGGCCTACACGTGGAGCAAGGCCCTCTCGACCGCGCAAAGCGGCGGCACAAACGATAATTCCTTTGTCCGCCCCGACCAGTACAACAGCGAGGCCAACTACGGACCCTCCAGCTTTGACCGGCGTCAGGTGCTGGCCATCAATTACGTTTACACCACTCCGCGGCTCTCCGTCGGGAACGGCTTCACGCGCATCTTCACCGACGGATGGCAGCTTTCCGGCGTAACACAGGCCGTCACGGGAAGCCCGTTCACCCCCGGCTTCAGCGTCTCCGGCGCCGGCAACCAGAACATCACGGGCTCCAATACGGAAGGCGCGCGCATCGGCGTGGTGGCCGGTTGCGATCCCTACACGCACTCCAGCGATCCCTTCAATCGTCTCAATCCCAACTGCTTCTTCGCGCCATCGCCTGGAAGCATCGGATTGGAATCCGGCATCAATTTCCTGTATGGTCCCGCTATCGTGAATTTCGATATGGCCCTGCAGAAGGAGTTCACGGTGAAGGAGCGCTTCCGCTTCCAACTCCGTCTGGACGCCTTCAACGTCTTCAACCACACCGATTTCATCGGGTATAACGGGACGTTGAACTTCAACGCATACCCCACCACCAACGGCAGAGTCACCGGCCTACCCAGCATTACCACGACGGCCCTGGGCCGCAACGCCAACGGAACATTCAACGTGACGGGCTTCGGAACGGCTACACAGACCGGACCCGGCGCGCTTGGCTACTCGCGTATTCTCCAAACGATGATTCGCTTCTGGTTCTAGCTGTATCGCAGGCCTCCTGGCCTGCATCCACTTACCAAGGTGCGCGGCTCGAACGGGAGCCGCGCACGACTTCCGCAGACAGCAGGGACACAGTTTCGTTTGGCGGCATAGATGCTCAAATAATAGGTAAGGAGTTCTCTATGCGTATACGGGTGTGGGCAATCGGGGTGATTGCCTCTTCGACAATTGCCGGAATGGCACATGGGCAGGCACTGCAGCGCCGCGCCACCAGGATGGGCGGCGGCAGTCCGGATCGTGGCAAATGCACGATCGAAGTAGTGGTAGACGGCGCCGCGGATGTGGAAATTCGCGGAGAGAACGCGACGCTGCGGAATCTCTCCGGCCAGCCGCCGCAATGGCGGCGGTTCGAGTGTACCAGTCCGATGCCGGTGAATCCGCCGAACTTTCGTTTCTCCGGTGTGGACGGCCGCGGTCGACAGGAATTGGTGCGAGCCCCGCAGAACGGCGGCATGGCCGTGGTGCGGATTCAGGATTCGGGTGGCGGGTCAGAAGGCTACACCTTTGACCTGACTTGGGGCGGCGGCGGCAACGACCGGACCTTCGGTGGCAATCCGCCGCCGGTGGAGCCGGGCCGCCGATTTACCACGGACCAGGCCGTGCGCGTTTGCCAGGACGCGGTCCGCCAGCAGGCCTTCGATCGCTTCCACACGCAGAACGTGGCCTTCCGCCGGACTGCCCTGGACGACAACCCGGGACGCCGGGATTATGTAACCGGCCTGATGGACATTCGCCGCGGCTATGACCGCGACGAAGTTTACCGCTTCTCCTGCTCGGTCAACTTCGATACCGGCGAAGTGCGGTCGGCGCAGATCGACCCGGCAGACAGGGATCGGGACCGGCCCGAAGCGCCTCCCGCGCCGTCTCCCACCCGCATCGCCATGGACGGGTGCCAGCGTGCCGTGGAAGATCGCATCCGCAACAACGGCTATCAGCATGTGGACATCGTTTCGATCAACGTGGATGACCGTCCGGGGCGGAACGATTGGATCGTAGGAGTGGCGCGCGCGGACATCCGGTCGCGTTCGGACTCCTACAATTTCTCCTGCTCCGTGAATCTGCGCGATGGCGACGTGCGGTCCGTAGACGTGCGGCGCCGATAACTGTCGAGTTGGGGGCCGCCATCACTTAAAATGGGATTTGATGGCGGCTACGGAATCCGGAAGCATCGCCGTGCTGGCCGAAAAGCCTTCCGTTGCTCGCGATATCGCGCGGGTCCTGGGGGCCGGCAGCAAGGGCGATGGCTATCTGCATGGCAATGGGTATGTGGTCACGTGGGCCATTGGCCACCTGGCCTCGCTGGCCCAACCCCATGAGATCAATCCCGAGTGGAAGCAGTGGCGGCGCGACCGCCTCCCCATGCTGCCCAAGCAGTGGCCGCTGGTGGTCTACGACAAGACCAAAGATCAGTTTGAAACCGTCAAACGCATTCTGCTGTCGCCGCGCATTTCCAAAGTGGTCTGCGCCACGGACGCCGGCCGCGAAGGCGAACTGATTTTCCGCTACATCTACGAAGCTGCCCACTGCACCAAACCCGTGCAGCGCCTCTGGATCTCGTCACTGACTCCCGATGCGATCCGCCGCGGGTTCGACGGACTCAAGCCCGGCACGGAATACGACTCGCTGGCCGACGCGGCGCGCGGACGCAGCCGCGCCGATTGGCTGGTGGGCATGAATCTTTCGCGCGCCTACTCGCTGGCCTATAACGAGGATCTCTCCGTGGGCCGCGTGCAGACGCCCACGCTCGCCATGGTGGTGGAGCGCGAACTGGCGATCCGCGCCTTCGTGCCCGAAGACTATATGGAGGTGCAGGCCACCTTCCATCCGCAGGCCGCTCCGAAGGAGAGCGTCTACAAGGGCATCTGGACGCTGAAAGGCTCCACGCGGCTGCCGCCGGATGGCGAGGAGGCCCGCCACATCGAGGCGCGCGCCAAGACCGGTGAAGCGGCCATCGAATCGGTAGAGGCGCAGACGCAGCGGATGCCGCCGCCGCCGCTGTACGACCTGACGGAGTTGCAGCGTCATGCCAACCGGCTGTTCGGCTTCAGCGCGCAGGGCACGCTGGACGTGGCGCAGTCCTTGTACGAAAAGCACAAGCTGATCAGCTATCCGCGCACGGATAGCCGCCACCTGTCGCAGGACGTGGCGAAGACGCTGCCGCGCGTGGTGGAGACGATCGCCGAATCATATCGCGAGCACCTGGCGCCGGGCACCGGCGAGCGGCCGCTAGGTCGCCGCTTCGTGGACGACACCAAGGTCACCGACCACCACGCCATCATTCCCACCACGGTTTCGCCGTCGCGAGCGTCGCTTTCGCCGGACGAACGCAAGATCTACGACTTGATTTGCCGCCGCCTCTTGAGCGCCTGGCACGACGATCATATCTGGCTGGTGACCACGGTGATCACGGCCATCCGCAATGGCGAACTGGTGGACCGGTACCACAGCAGCGGCAGCATGGTGCAGCAGGTGGGTTGGAAGGTGCTGGACCTGGCGCCGTCGAAGAAATCGAAGAAAGAGGAAGAGGAGCAGGTGCTGCCGCCCGGTCTGGCGGCGGATATGCGCGTCGACGTGGTGGCCGTGGAGGTGCTGAAGAAGAAGACGCGGCCTCCCAAGCGCTTGACGGAAGCGACGCTGCTTACCGCGATGGAGACGGCGGGCAAGACGCTGGACGAAAAAGAACTCTCCGATGCCATGAAGGAGACCGGTCTGGGCACGCCGGCCACGCGGGCAGCCATCATCGAGGTGTTGTTCAAGCGGCAGTACATGGTGCGCAGCGGCAAGAGTCTGGAGGCGACGGACAAGGGCATCCGGCTGATCGAGGTGGTGCATCCCGAAGTCAAGAGTCCCATCATGACGGGACAGTGGGAGGCATTCCTGCGGCGCATCCATCATCGAAAGGCCGAACTGGCGCCGTTCGTCTCCGGCATTGAAGAGTACGTGGTGCGCGTGGTGGGAACGGTGGGCGAAGCACCGCCGCCGGCTCGCACAGCGCCTGCACAGTCCGCGGCGCCGCCACGCGTGCCGGCCACCAACGGGGCCATTCCGGAGCGGCGGCCGGCGGTGGTGATTGAGCCCGGCGCCACGCCCGCGGAACTCTTAAAGAGCGCCTTCGGATTTTCCAGTTTTCGCGCCAGTCAAGAAGCCGTCTGCAAGAGTGTGATCGCCGGCAACGATGTGCTGCTGGTGATGCCGACGGGCAGCGGAAAATCGCTCTGCTATCAACTGCCCGGTATTGCGCGCGGCGGAACTACGCTGGTGATCAGTCCGCTCATCGCACTGATGGAAGATCAGGTGGGCAAGCTGAAAGAACTGGGCTTCGCCGTGGAGCGAATCCACTCCGGACGCGACCGCGCCGCCTCGCGTCAGGCCTGCATCGATTATCTGAACGGCAGGCTGCAGTTCCTGTTTATTGCTCCCGAGCGGCTGCGAGTGTCGGGCTTTCCGGAGATGCTGGCCAAGCGCAAACCGTCGCTGATCGCAATCGATGAAGCCCACTGCATCTCGCAATGGGGTCACGATTTCCGGCCGGACTACCGCATGCTGAATCAGCACCTGCCGCCGCTGCGTCCCGCGCCGGTGATCGCGCTGACGGCCACGGCGACCCCCATCGTGCAGGACGATATCGCGCAGCAGTTGGGGCTGGGTGAGCCGGTCCGTTTCATTCAGGGTTTCCGCCGCGACAACCTGGCGATTGAGGTGCTGGAGGTCCAGCAATCGGCGCGCGAAGAGCTGGCCACCAATTTACTGCGAGAAGATTCGCGGCGTCCGGCCATCATTTACACGCCCACGCGGGCGCAGGCCGCCAGTCTCGCGACGAAGCTCAGCAGATATTTCCCCAGCGCGGCCTATCATGCGGGGCTGGACGCGCAGCATCGCAAGCGCGTGCAGGAGGAGTTTCTGGAGGGCCGCATCGAAGTGATGGTGGCGACCATCGCCTTCGGCATGGGTATCGACAAGCCCGACGTGCGGACCATTATTCACACGTCGTTGCCGGGAAGTTTGGAGCAGTATTATCAGGAGATCGGACGCGCGGGCCGTGATGGCCAGCCCAGCCGCACCATCCTGATGCATTCGTATTCGGACCGGCGGACGCATGACTTCTTCTTCGAACGCGACTATCCCGATGTTTCCGTGCTGGACGCCATCTTCCACCGCCTCACCGGCGAGCCGCAGGAAAAGCATGTGCTGCAGAAACAGGTGCGCATGGTGGAGGACGAGTTCGATAAGGCGCTGGAGAAGCTGTGGATTCACGGCGGCGCCCTAGTCGACTATGCCGAGAATGTCAGCCGCGGCCATGACCACTGGCGCGATTCCTACAAGTCGCAGGCCGATCAGAAGCAGAAGCAGCTCAGTTTGATTTTGCGCTACGCGGAGGGAAATGAATGCCGCATGGCTGCGCTGGTGCGCCATTTCGGCGACCTGGCGGACAGCCAGAAGGCGTGCGGCATTTGCGATTTCTGCGCACCGGAAGATTGCGCCGGCCAGGAGTTCCGCGCGGCCACAGTCGATGAGCAGGCCGCGGCGGCCACGGTGATCGCGCAACTGCGGCAGGATGGCATTCGGCCCACCGGCAAGTTGTACAGCGAGCTCTATCCGAAAGGCGATTTGACACGCAACGAGTTCGAAGACGTGCTCGGCGGCTTGGCGCGCGCCGGCATGGTGCGCATGATTGAGGCCACCTTCGAAAAGGACGGAAAACAGATTCCGTTCCGCAAAGTTGTTCTGACGCGGGAAGGCGAATCGACCAAAGAATACGATTTGGCGATGAAGGCGGCGAGGCCCTCGAAAGGCAAGGGCAGGAAGAAAGGCAAGGCCTCGCGGAAGAAGTCGCGGGTCCAGACTAAAGCGCCGGCGGCGCCACGGACACCGAAACCCGCACCGGTGGCGGGAGATTCCCGCATCGAGGAGGCCTTGCGCGGTTGGCGTCTGGCGGAAGCGAAACGGCGCGGTTTGCCGGCCTTCCGCATCTTCGGGGACCAGACCCTCCGCGCTCTTGCCGTAAATAAGCCCAGTACCGCGGCCGAACTGCTGGCCATCCCCGGCATCAACATCGGTACGGTAGAAAAATACGGCGCGCATCTGTACAGGATTTTGCATGAGGGCGGCGGGTAGGTGGTGTAAGCTAGCCCTATGAAACGGATTGTCCTTTTCGTATCCGCGGCGGCATTGATGCTGGCTGCTGACGGCCCGCAAACCCTCACCGGTACCATCACCGAGAATATGTGCGGCATGAATCACAAGGCGATGGATATGGGGCCGGACGCCAAATGCATCAGCGAATGCGTCAAGACCATGGGCGCTAAGTATGCCTTGTCGGACGGCAAGACCGTTTACGAATTGAGCGACCAAAAAAACGCCGCCAAATTCGCCGCCAAAAAGGTCACCGTGAAGGGCACCGTGGATGAACAGGCCAAGACCATCCAGGTGACCTCCATCGCCGCCGCAAAATAGCATGGCTGACACGGTCGAGTTCTACTGTCCAAAATGCGCCGCGCCGGTTGCCGACCCGCTGGTCTGCGGCGATTGCCATGCGGTGATCTGCCGCGTCTGCGGCACGCCGCTGGAGCGCATCGACGATCTGGGAATCGGATAACGCGCCACTCAGGGCACGTAGGTGCGCAGGAATGTCGCGGGCTTCGCGGAGATCACAGGCTGATCGCCCTCATCCGGCAGCAGCCAGACTTCGCCGGGCTTCACCGTTTCGCCGCCGATCGTGGCAGCGCCCGCCAGGCAGATCCATAGCTGACATTTCTGGACGTCCGGTTGTAGCTCGCCATTCAGTTCGATTCGCTCGGTGACGAAGTAGCTGGAGCGGACCAGGCTGGTTTCCGATGCGCCGGAATGCACGGTGAGGTCGGCTACCGCTACCGCCTTGTCGACGTGCAACTCCCGCGGGCGGCCGTAATCCCAGAGCCGGTAGGTGACGTCGGAATTCTGCTGAATCTCGCAGAGCACGATGCCTGCGCCGATGGCGTGGACCGTGTGCGCCGGAGTGAAATACGTCTCACCGGCGTGGACGGGAAGCCAGCGCAGCAACTCCTCGATTTCCCCGGTGCGGGTGGATTCCAGCAGACGCTCGCGGCTGATGGGCTCCCGAAAACCGAGCGCGATGCTGGCGCCGGGTTCGGCCTCGAGAATGTGCCACATCTCGGTCTTACCGCGAGGACCATCCTCCCCATCCTCGGGGTGGACCTGCACGGAGAGCCGCTCCGAAGTGAACAGTAGTTTGACTAACAGGGGCAATTCCCGATCGGTGAGGTACCAGGCTTCGCCTATGGGTTTTTCCGAATCGGGGAACCAGGGTGAGAGGTGAGTCCTTCCCCACACTTTCTCGCGCAGGGAAGGAGTCAGACGAACAGGTTGAGACATTAGCTGTTTTTGACGACGAATTGATGGATCCGTTCGAGGCCGCGTTCGAGTTCGTGCATCGACGTAGCGTACGAGATGCGGACGTGGCGATCGGTGCCGAAAGCCTCGCCCGGGACCACCGCGACGTGCGATTCGGCCAGCAGGCGCTCAGAAAGCTGGAGAGTATCCTTAATCCCGCTCTTGCCGATGACCACTCCCAGATTCGGATAGGCGTAGAATGCGCCGCGCGGCTCCTGACAGGTGACGCCGGGAATCGCGCGGAGGCGCTGCACCACGAAATCGCGCCGCTTCTTGTACTCGGCCAGCATCACGCCGACGGACTCCTGCGGACCGCGCAGCGCTTCCACGGCGGCTTTCTGCGAAATCGAAGCCGGGTTGGACGTGGAGTGGCTTTGGAGCTTGTTCATGGCGTCCACGATGGCCTTGGGCACCAGGCCGAAGCCGATGCGCCATCCCGTCATGGCATAAGTTTTGGAGAGCGATCCGGCCACCAGTACGGTCTCCTTCGCGCCCGGCATGGAGGCGATGGAGAAGGGCTCGCTATCGTAGAGGAACTTGCAATAGCACTCGTCGGTCATCAGGTAGATGCCGCGCTCGCTGGTGAGCTTGAAGATCTTTTCGAACTCGGCGCGATCCATCACGGCGCCGCTGGGATTCGAGGGCGAATTGATGATGACGATCTTGGTGCGCGAAGTCAGGTACGGCTCGATCATCGCCGCAGTCAGGGTGAAACCCTTCTGCTCATCGGTATCGACAAACACGCACTTGCCGCCGGCAAAATTCACCACGTCCTTGTACGTCACCCAATAGGGCACCGGGATCACCACTTCATCGCCGGGATTGATCAGCGCCTGAATCAGGTTGAAGATGACGTGTTTGCCGCCCACCGTGATTAGGCATTCGGAGAGCGAATAACTGGTGCCGAAATCCTGCGCGTGGCGCTCACAGACGGCTTTCTTCAATTCGGCCGTACCGCCGGAGGGGGTGTACTTGGTGAAGTTCTGTTCGATGGCGCGGATGGCGGCTTGCTTGATATTGTCGGGTGTGGGGAAGTCCGGCTCACCGGCTCCAAAATCCACCACGTCCACGCCTTCGGCGCGGAGTTTCGTGGCATCGGCCGCCACTTTCATCGTGGAGGATTCGCTGATGGAAGAGATACGTTCGGCGATAGCGTTTGCGACTACTTGCATGGAGTGTGACTAAGCCCCTTTTTTATCGATTTTGGATAACCGGCGCTGCAGCCGGGCTTCTACGGAAGGAGGCACGAGGCCGGTGATGTTGCCTCCCAGCCCGAACACTTCCTTCACCAGCCGTGAACTGATAAACGAATAAGTTTCATTCGCCATCATGAAAATGGTCTCGATGCCGGGGCGAAGCCGCCGGTTCATCAGCGCCATCTGCAATTCGTACTCATAATCCGAAATGGCCCGGATTCCGCGCAGCAAAACGGTGGCCGACTGCGCGGCGGCATGATCCACAAGCAGTCCGTCGAACGAATCGACTTCCACGTTGGGGTAAACGTGGACTACTTCGCGGAGCATTTCGGTGCGCTCCTCCACGGAGAAGAGCGGCTCCTTGGTTTCGTTTCGCAATATGGAAACGATCAACTTATCGAACAGGCGCGAGCCGCGCTGGATCAGATCGAGATGCCCGTTGGTAATCGGGTCGAACGATCCCGGGTATAGTGCAATGACACTCGGCGGCTTTTGCGACAAAAGTCAGATCACTTTCTTGGTGATTCCCTCTATTCTACTTCTTCTTTCCAGCCATCTGCTTATGGGCCAGCCCGTCCCTTCACCCCCCGGGGTATAATCGTCCGGCAGTCGAGAGGGACACTCCATGCAGAATTCCCGCCGCGAATTCCTCAGCTTTCTGGCGGCCAGCCCGCTGGCCCTGGCCCAATCCGAAAGCCTGAAGACTCCTCAAGACGCCCTCAGCGTTCTCGATTTCGAAGAAGCCGCGCGCCGCACTCTGCCCATCGCCCACTTCGCCTACATCACCACCGGTGTGGACGACGACGCCACCCTCAAAGCCAATCGCGATGGCTTCAAGAAAATTCAACTCCGGCCCCGCCGCCTGGTAGACGTCAGCAAAGTCGATACCTCCATCGATCTCTTCGGCACCAAGTGGGCCTCGCCCATTTACGTTTGCCCTTGCGGAAGTCAGCGGGCCTTTCATCCCGAGGGCGAACTGGCCACCGCGCGCGCCGCGAAATCCAGGAAGGCTCTCCAGATGCTCTCGACGGTCTCCTCGACTCCCGTGGAGGCCGTTGCCGAAGCTCTCGGCCGTCCGCCCTGGTATCAGCTCTACGCTCCCGCCCACTGGGACGGCGTGCAGAAACTGGTGCGCCGCGTGGAGACCGCCGGTTGTCAGACCATCGTCCTCACCGTGGACCAGAACGCCGGCCGCAATACCGAAACGCAAATGCGTTTGAGCCGCGCCGACACGCGCCAATGCTCCACCTGCCACAACGCCGCGCCCGGACCGGCCAGCAAGAAAAGCCGCCCCATGTTCGAAGGCATCGATTCGGCCGGTTACAATCCGCCGTCTGCTACCTGGGAACTGGTCGATCGTCTGAAGAATGCCACGCGCCTCAAAGTTTTCATCAAAGGCTTGGAGACCCACGAAGACGCCGAACTGGCCTGCAGCCACGGCGCCGATGGCATCGTCGTCTCTAACCACGGAGGCCGCGCGCTCGAAACCGGACGCGGCACCATCGAGTGTCTGCCCGAAGTGATCGCCGCGGTCCGCGGACGCATTCCCGTGTTCGTGGACGGTGGCTTCCGCCGCGGCACCGATGTCTTCAAGGCGCTGGCGTTGGGTGCGCGCGCCGTCGGAATCGGGCGGCCGTATCTCTGGGGTCTGGGCGCTTTCGGCCAACCCGGAGTCGAGCGCGTCCTCGATGTCATTAATGCGGAGCTGATGCTGGCCATGCGCCAGTGCGGCACCCCGTCGATCGCTGAAATCACCCGCGCTTCCCTGGTCTGAGGACGGGAAATGCCGTCTTTTGGACCCCTCCGAAAATTCGGTCACATAAATCTTGCTGAGTAGAATCAATCACTTAATCGTTTTTTTGCTTGCGCCATTGGTAGCCTAAAGTTAGTTGAGGCGTTGCGGTTGACCGCCTCTGAATCCTGAGGCGGCGAGTCAGTGCGCCGCCTCAACTCACAGAAAGACAATTCCAAATGAAGACTCTACAGCAGGTGCTGCTGTGTGCCTTCCTGGTGGCCTTAACGGCACTAGTGGGCTACACGGCCATGTTGATCCACGTCGCTACACAATCCGTAGCGGCCATCCCCGGCGAAATCGCAGCCACCCGAACGGCGCTGCTCGAAGAAGCCCGCGCGGCCAGACGCGACCTTCTGGTCCGCTCCGAACGCCAGATCGCGGCCCTCCGCATCGATACCCTGGCGCAGGTATCGCAAATTCGCGAGACTGCCGATCGGCGCATCGGCGACACCCTCACCCGAGCCGACACGGCTCTCGATACCGTCAACCAGTTGCGGCAGGATCTCAAGCCCGCGCTGGACCACTCCGCCGCCATCACCGCGCAAATTGACGATTCTCTCCCCCTCTTCCTGGATTGCGACCACAACCCGGACTGTTTGTTCAACCGGTACGTCGGCGCATCCCAAGGTATCGAGCGCGCTGCGCTCAATTTTGGCCAAGCCTCGCAGGACATCCGCGGGGCGCTTCCCAAAATGCTTCTGACGTGGAACCAGATCGGCGTAGACGTCTCCGGCACCGCCGGAAACGTGCAGCAGTTGACCAAGCCGCACTGGTACGACCGTCTTCTCGGCTATGCCCTCAACGGCATCGTCATTTATCGCAACCTCAATCCCGTAACCAATCTGAGTTTGAAAGCCGCGCAGACCCTTGCTGCGCGCCCATAGGAGATATCCATGCTGAAACGAATCATTCAGAAGATCGTCCTGTTTTTTAAGTCCGGCAAAGCCGAAGCCGCCCTCACCCAAGCCGCCGAGCTTGTCCCCAAAGCCCTGCCGATCGTGCAGGACATCGCCGCCCTGGTCCCCAATCGGACCGACCAGGAAATTCTGGCGGCCTTCCAAAAGTACGCCGTCCCCGGCGCTGCTCAGTTTCTGGCCACGCCGCTGGCCCAGCGCGGCTACGTGCTCCTGAATCTCGCCACCGAAGTGCTCGCCGGCGAATTCCCCGGTGTCGCCACCAACGTCCTGAATACCGCGGTGCAACTCGCCGTCACGGGGTCTAAAGCCTGACCTATGCGGCAAACTGCCTGGAATCTTCTGACCGGAAGTACCGGCGCGCTGATTCTTTCGGCCGCCGCGCGCGCTCTTCCCGACCCGGTGGGCGGCGGTTCGCGTCTCTATCTTTGGATGTTCCGGTTCGTCCACTACGTGCTGGCCAATTTCGATAAAGCGGGAGGCGGAAATGAAAGCCAGCCAAGCCGCAATTGATCTCATCAAGCGCTTCGAATCGCTGCGGCTCGAAGCCTACTTGTGTCCCGCCGGAGTGCGGACAATCGGTTGGGGTCACACCGCGGGTGTTCAACCCGGTCAGCAAATCACCGTGGAAGAAGCTGAGGATTTGCTGCGCCGCGATATTCAAGACGTGGAAAACGACTTGGCCAGCGTCATGCACACTCCACTCACGCAAGGGGAATTCGACGCGCTCGTATCGCTGTGCTTCAACTTGAAGGGCGGGGCGCGGAGGCTTCCGCGAATGGCTCCCAAACTGGTGGAAAAGCTAAAGGCGGGCGACCGCTTCGGCGCTTCCATGGAACTGCTGGACATCAATCGCGTCCATGGGCAGCCAATGTTTGGTCTCACTCGAAGGCGCGAAGCGGAACGACTCCTCTTCGTGGCCTGACGAGAATTGAAAGGGAGCCTGCCTGCTATCGCGGGCTCCTATTTTTCGGATCCTACTTTTCTGATCCACCCCAGCGACGACCGCGCCGACCGTACGTCGCGGTGTGATAAACCACAACCGAAACCAACACGACCAGAATGGCAATCAGAATGGTGTTCATGAGCTTGTGACCGAACTTCTATTTTAATCCCTCGCGCCTGGTTTTCTCGCGTTTTTCAGACAAATAACTCCCTGACGTCCAGCTTTTTCTTTTTTTCCGCGAAGGGCGCGTTCAGAAAATCCACAAACTGTGCAATTGCGCGGAAGTGTTGCCCGATAATCGAGGCAATCTCCTTAGTACTTGCAATTTCAGGACCCAGTTCTACGTAGAACAGAAACTGCTTGTATCTCAGTAAGTCGGCGGCGGGGTGGTCAGGCGCGAAGCCCTTTGGCGCCCTCGATAACTGCTCGCCCTGCATCTCGCCGTAGAGTTTTTTCGTGGCCTTCAAATTCATCAGCCGCTGCAGTTCCTCGGGATGCTTCGCGATTTGCTGCCGGATGGCCTGCAGCGTTTCCGGCATTGGCATATAAACACCGCCGCCGATCGCCACTTGTTTGTTCGATACCGCGAAATAGTAGCTGCCGCCTTCGTGCCGGCTCAATCCACGACGCGGAAATGTGGCCGCAATGCGATCCTTGTACGGAGTCTTATCTTTGCTGAAACGCGTGTCCCGATAGAAACGGTAGATGGCCTTGTCCGGTTCGGTCACATGGTCGGGCGCATACGCCTTCATCCCGGCGTTGACAACCTCCACCAGTTCGCGCATCGGCTGCTTCACTTTCTCTTCGAAGATGGTCTTGCGCGGCAGGAACCAGTCCCGATTGTTGTTGCGCGCCAACCCGCGAAAAAACTGCATCGCCTCGGGCGGAAAGCCGGAAAATGCCGATCCCATGAAATCGCTCCCT
This sequence comes from Candidatus Sulfopaludibacter sp., assembly GCA_035551455.1. Taxonomy (GTDB): domain Bacteria; phylum Acidobacteriota; class Terriglobia; order Bryobacterales; family Bryobacteraceae; genus Sulfopaludibacter. The sequence goes on along the minus strand of DASZMZ010000268.1, from coordinate 25,784 downwards.
TATAATTGAGATGAATGCCGACTCCGGAAGAGGTGCTGGCGCGCCTCACCGAAATTCCTAATTTAACTGTTTCCACCCAGACTCCGCTCTCCCGCTACACGCGCTTCGGAATCGGCGGACCAGCCGATATCTACGCCGAGACCTGCAGCGGCGAAGCCTTCGCTGCCGCCATGCACGTGGCGCGCGACGCCGGCCTCGACACCATGGTGATCGGCGGTGGCACGAACCTGATTGTATCCGATGCCGGATTCCGGGGCTTCGTGCTTCGCTATCGCGCCGACAGTCTCCGCGCCGCCAATGGCCGCGTCGTCGCCGACGCCGGAGCCGTTCTGCAGGACCTGGTCGATTTCGCCAACGGCCACGGCATGAAGGGCCTCGAAACCCTGGCCGGCATTCCTGGTTCGGTGGGCGCCGCGGTGTATGGGAACGCCGGGGCATACGGCCATTCCATCTCGGAGTCGGTGACTCGCGTCCGCTTCTACGATGGCGCGGAAGTGCGCATGTTCGACCACGAAGAATGCCAGTTTCACTATCGCGAGAGCATCTTCAAGAAGCGCAAGCAATGGATTATCTTCTCGGCCGAACTACGGCTCGAGCCCGCGCCGGCGGCGGAGTTGCAGAAGATCTCGGGCGATATCCTGAGGGTCCGTAACGAAAAATTCCCCGTGACGATGAAGTGCGCCGGCAGCATTTTCAAGAATCTGCTGCTGCGCGAATTGCCCGCCGCCGCTGCCGCCGAAGTGCCCGCCGCGGCCGTTCGTGAAGGCAAAGTCCCCGCCGCCTGGTTCCTCGAACAGGTGGGCGCCAAGGGGATGCAGCGCGGCGATATCCACGTCGCCACCTACCACGCCAACCTCCTCTATAATGCCGGCGAAGCCACTGCGGCAGACCTCGTCGCCATGATTCAGGAACTCAAACAGCGCGTCCGCACCCGCTTCGGCATCGAAATCGAAGAAGAAGTACAGTACGTAGGTTTTACCGTCAGCTAAAGTTTTCCCATACACCGGCCGATACTCACCTTAATGGCCGGTGCAATTTTGACTCAAGCGGCGCGGCGACATGTCCTACGCATGATCGGCGCCATTCGTCCCGAGGTTCCCCGCCTCGAACGCGAATTCACCAAGCTCCTGAAAGACCAGCCCTATGACGCGGCGCAGATCCGCGCCTTCCTGGCGATCACTCCCGCCGCCGCAGCGCGCCTGGGACGCCTGGACCAATTCCTGGAACACGTCGAGTATTACGGCCGCCGCCTCGCCAAGCTGAACCTGCCCCCGGCGGAGGTGGAAGACAGGCTGCGCCAATTCTCTCCGCTGCTGGACGCCCGTCTGAATGGGAAGCTTCAGCCGGCCCGTGAGCAACTTCAACTCGCTACCACGATGACGCTCCAGCGAGCCTACTATCAGGTGCGTGAGGCCGAATCGCAGGCGTTCTTCGGAATCCATCGCGCTGAAGAGGAGGCCGCGGATCTCGACGATCTGCTGCGGCGATTTGTCCGCATCCTCACCCAGACATTTCATGCGCAGGCCGGCCGCCTGCTGCTGCAAACACCCGCCGGAAAGCTCGCCGCGCCTTTATTCATTGAACGCGGAAAGCCAGCCGAGCGCCTCGTTGCCGATGCCGCCATGCGCGGCAGGTACGCGTCCTACTGGTCGTATCCCCTGAAGTCGTTGGGCGTAGTCCAGTTCGGTTTCGCGACGGTCTATCGATGGCTGCCGCGCGAACTGGCATTGCTCGAATCGGTGGCGCATCGTTGCGCGGAAGCCGTGGAGCGGGCGCAAATGCAGGCGGAGATCCGCCGCCTGGAGGCCCAAACGCGCGACGCCGAAGAGCAGGAGCGCCGTCGCATCGGCCGCGAATTGCACGATGAAGCCGGCCAGTCTCTGCTGGTGCTGCGGCTGCAACTGGAATTGATGGAACGGGACGCAGCTCCCGGTCTTCGCGCCCGTCTGGCAGAGGCTCGCGGCGTTACCGAGCGGACGGTCGAAGAACTCCGCCGCATCATCGCCGCGCTGAGTCCGGCGGTCTTGGAGCGGCTGGGGCTGGAGCGTGCGCTACACCAACTGGTCGCGCGATTCCAAAAGACGCACGACTCCGCACTCAGCGTCGCCATTTCCCGTAAGGCCAGCGAGGTTTCCCCTCAGTCGCAGCAGGTGATTTACCGGGTGGCGCAGGAGTCCTTGCAGAATATCGCCAAACATTCTCAGGCCGCCCATGTAAAGCTTTCCTTGCGGGCAGCCGATCAATTCATCAGGCTGAGCGTCTCCGATGATGGCGCCGGCTGTTGTGCGGATACGGCATGGAAGAAGCCGATGTCTTTCGGTCTGGCCGGCATGCGAGAGCGAGCCGCGCTTCTCGGCGGCACTCTGGTGCTGCGCAGCGCCCCTGGAAAAGGGACCGCCGTCGTGCTGCAAATACCCGCCAATTCCGCGCTGGAGGCGCCTCATGGCAAAAATTCGCGTACTACTCACTGACGACCACACCCTGTTTCGGCAGGGCATCCGAACCTTACTTTCAGCCGAACCGGATATCGAAATTATCGGCGAAGCGTCCAACGCCGCTGATACCGTCGGGCTCGCCCGGCAGGTCCGGCCCGATCTGATCCTGATGGATATCGGCATGACCGGGATGAGCAGCTTCGAAGCCACCCGGCAGATTCGCAAGGAGCGGCCGGAGACCCGCATCGTCTTCCTCTCGATGTATGACGATGAGGATTACCTGTCGGAGTGCGTCGATATGGGCGCCAATGGCTACATCCTGAAGGAGAGCCCCGCCGATCAGCTTCTCACGGCCATTCGCGAAGTGCACCGCGGCGGCAGCTATCTGAGTCCTCGCCTGCTCACTCGCCTGGTCGCCGATTTTCGCGCGCAGGGCCGCGACGGAACTCCTCGTCAGCCGCGCTTCGGAACACTAACCAAGCGCGAACGCGAGATTCTCAAGATGCTGGCCGAAGGCCGCAGTGTCAAAGAGATCGCGACCTCCTTCGACCTCAGCGTCAAGACCGTCGAAGCTCACAAGTTCAACCTCATGCGCAAGCTGGATATCCATAACAAGGCTCAACTGGTCCAATACGCCATTCACAAGAAGGTGATCCGCCTGATGGAACCGGTCTTGAACTAGACACGCGTGTGGGCCGTGACACGCCATCGAAACGTGCGCGGTTCAATGGCATCAATCACTTAGCCTTGGGCCACTCTCCTGCATCCTGTGAATCCGTTACGGAGGAGCAAGAAGATGCTCAGAGTGGAAGATCAGGTAAAAAAGCTGGCGGCCTTCACGGGCGTGCTGTTGATGGCCACCGCCGAAGCACTCGCTCAGGAAAAGCAGAGCCAGCCGGTGAAGCGGATTGTGGTCAGCATTCCCGACCGCAAACTGGCCGTGATCCAGGACGGCAAAGTGGTGAAAGTTTTCTCCACCGCCGTCGGCGCGCCGCAATCGCCCAGTCCCACCGGCAGCTTCAAGATCATCCTGGCCCTGGAAAATCCCACCTGGTACGGCAAAGGCAAGATTGTTCCTCCCGGAAAGAACAACCCGATCGGCACGCGCTGGCTCGGCATCAATTTGAAGGGCTACGGCATCCACGGCACCAACGTCCCGACGTCCATCGGCCACAACGTTTCGCACGGCTGCATCCGGCTCCGCAATCACGACGTCGAAGAGCTCTTCACCATGGTGGGAGAGGGCGACGTGGTGGACCTGGTCGGCGAACGGACTGCCGAGACCGCGGAACTTTTCGGATCCCCCAAGCCCGCCACGATTGTCGCCGCCGCCACTGTAGCCGACAACCAGCTGTAAGGCACCGGGCGAGAGAACCGCAATATGCTATGATCGCAGCCGTGAAGCGATGGCACGCGGTTTTCACCGCGCTTCTGTTCTTCCTTGCCTCGGCCGCCAGAGCTTCTGAAGACCTCAACGGCGCCGCGCGCGAGTTGGCGCGCAAGACGGCGAGCTTTGGAACCCGCGGTGAATCTGTTTCGGTGACTTGGCGCAACGTCTCTCCGCTCGGTTCCGCGGAACTGGCCGAAGCGCGCGCGGCTTTCGAAACGGCCCTGCAGGAGGCCGGCGGCCGCCTCAGCCCGACCTCCGCGACCACGATTCGCATCACGCTCTCCCAATCCCCCACCCAATACATGCTCGTGGAAGAGGCGCAAAATGGCGACGATCGCCGCGTCTGGATCGCCGCCTGGAAACGCTCCGGACCCGTTAAAATGGCCGGCTCCGGTGTCGCTCTCGACCGCAAACTGGTCTGGGAGCAGGACGAGCAGATTCTGGATGTCGCCTTCCCCGGCGCGGCGATGCTGGTGCTCTCTCCCTCTCATATCACGCTTTTTGCCAAACCCAACGGCGCCTGGGAAGCCCGCCAATCCCTCGCGCTCGCCACCGGCAAGCCGCTGCCCCACGATCCACGAGGCCGGCTGCGTCTGACCGCGTCCGGATTCCAGGCCTACCTGCCCGGCGCTCTCTGCAGTGGAACCGTCGATCCGTCCCTCACGCTCACCTGCCAGCCGTCCGACGAGCCATGGGTGATCGAATCCGGCAGCCGCGCCCTCCTGCTGGCGAATTTCGCCGCCGCGCGCAATTATTTCGACGGCCGCATCGTGACCCAAACCGGCACCCGCAAACAAGTGGCGGCCTTCTACAGCGCCGCCGCGGCCGAGGAGCAGGGCCGCCCGCTCTGGCTCACCGCCCAACTCGATGGCCGCGTGCAGATCCTGAACGCCGCGTTCGACCCCGTCGGCGCCCTCCCGGGATGGGGTAGCGATCTCGCCGGCACCAGCGCCCGATGCGGCGGTGGATCCCAGATCCTGGCCACCCGGCCGGGAGACGGCAGCGAGCCGGATTCCGTCCAGGCCTTCACCCTACTGGAAAGAAACCCGGCGCCGCTGGCCGGCCCCATCGCCATGACAGGCCCGGTCACCGCGCTCTGGCCCAACGGCCCCACGGCGATCCTGGCGGTGGTCCGCGACCTGGCTTCCGGGAAGTACAGTGCGTACGTCATCACGGTGGTGTGCGGTGGGTAAACTCGCGGCGGCAGTCTGGCTTTCGCTCCTCAGTCTGACGCTCTTCTCCGCCACGCGCCCGCGCTACGGCGGCACTCTGCGCATCGAATTGCGCGACGCTCCGCAGACTCCCGACCCGCCGCAAATCGGCCCGGGCATCCCTGACCTTTTCGCAGGCTTCACCATCACCCGTTGGGAAGCCGGACGCCGCGCCGTCTTCGCCGCCGACGAAAACGCCGCCGCCGGCCGCCCGTTCCTGGACTCCATCGAAATCGAAATGGGCAAGAGCGCCCGCGAGCAGACTGCCGACCTCAACCTGGGACGCGCCGACATCGTGCAACTCGGACCCGGCGAAGTGCCCCGCCTGCAAGGTGGCCGCAAAGTCTGGTCGTCTGCTCCGGTGCGCCTCGTCGCACTGGTGTTCGAAGCTCGCATGGACGACGCCCGCCTCCGCGAAGCGCTCGCCTTCTCCATCGATCGCGACCCCATCAATCGCGCTCTCCTGCAGCGTCAGGGCGAAGTCTCCGGCGCCCTGCTGCCGCAATGGCTGTCGGGATATGCGTTTGTGTTTCCGTCCGCCGCCGACCTGGACCGCGCGCGCCGTCTGGCCGCCCCCGGCCGCCCCCTCACGCTGGCCGTCGAAGATCCCGCCCTGCGCAGCATTGCCGACCGCATCGTTCTCAACGGCCGCGACGCCGGACTCGCGCTCTCCATCGTGGCGTCCACCGGAGCCGCCGATGTCCGCCTGGTGGAGGTCCGCATTGGCTCGTCCGACCCCGCGCGCGCTCTCGCCGGAGTCGCCGTCGCGCTGGGTCTCCCGGAACCCGCGCCCGCCGCCACCCCGGAGTCTCTCTACGCCGCCGAACACAGTCTGCTGGAGAACTATCGAGTGATCCCCCTGTTCCACTTGCCCGACGTCTACCTCGTGAGTCCCCGAGTCAAAGGCGGTCCCGGCATTTCACCGCTGGGTGAGTGGCGCTTCGAGACCCTGTGGCTGGAGGGCGCCCGGCCATGAGTGTCTTGGAATCACCTGCGGAAGGGAAGCTCAACACTTCACGGAGAACACGAAGCCGCACGGAGAAATCCGGTAACTCGCGCATTGACCAAGTTTCCCGCCCGGTCCACCAGGCCCCGGCGGAGGCGGCCTGCCGCACTGCCAAGGGCCTCCGTGCATTCTCTCCGTGTCCTTCGTATCTCCGTGCTGAAGACTCATTCCCCAGCCTCCTCGGCGCCTCGGCGGTGGAATTCCTTCTCACCCTCTGGCTGGAGGCCGCCCGGCCATGAGCTTTCGCACGCGGCTGCTGCTTCTGTTCGCGCTGGCTGTGGTGGCGTCGGTAGGCACCGTCGAGTGGCTGATCTCAGGCATCACGCGCGAATCCTTCGAGCGCACCGAGACGCAGCGCGTGGACGCCCTGGTAGCGCAATTCCAAAAGGAGTTCACCCGCCGCAAGGAAGATATCGTGCGTGCGGTCAATGCCATCGCGGGCTCCGACGCGGTGGCCAACATCGCCAGTTCCTCGGACTATAACGAGTTTGTCAACGACGCCGAACCCTTGGCCGCCAGCCACTCGCTCGACCTGCTGGAACTGGTGGCCGCCGATGGCGCCATCATTTCCTCCGCCGAATGGCGCGCCCGCTTCGGCTACAAAGAGGACTGGCTCGTGAGCGGCGAATGGAAGCAGCACGAGGCCTTCCTCAAACGCGAAGAGGTGCCCGATGGCGTCGTGCTCTCCCTGGTTTCGGTCGCCATAGCGCGCGTCGGCGACCAGCGGATCTATGTGGTGGGCGGCCAGATTCTGGACAGCAGCTTTCTCTCCACGCTGGTGCTTCCCGCCGGCATGCGCGTGCTTCTCTATCGCAATCTCGATGCGAAATTCTCGCCCTCACAACTCATCGATTCCCACGGCAGCGTACCCAATGGTGACCCTCTGCGGCCTCTCATTCAACAGGTGATTCGTGAGAAGAGCGACGCCGTGCAGACCATCGGCGGCGGTGCGGAAGCCGAGACTTTCCACGCCTCGGCACTCCCCGGATACGGCAACAATCTCTTGGGCGTGCTGCTGATCGGCAGTTCGCGCCGCGCGCTTGTGGACCTGGAGGCTTCGCTGCGGAGCACCGGAATCTTTGTCGCGCTGGGCGGCATGCTGCTCGGTGTGGCCTTGAGCTGGTGGGCAGCCACGCGAGTCACACTCCCGGTCCAGCGCCTCGCCGAGAGCGCCGGCAAAGTCGCCGCGGGCAATTGGGACACCACGGTGGATGACGCTGCCGGCGACGAGATTGGACAACTCGCCCGCGCCTTCAATGGCATGACCCACCAACTGGTGGACCAGCGCCAGCGCCTGCTGCAGGCCGAGCGCGTGGCCGCCTGGCGCGAGTTGGCCCGCCGCCTCGCCCATGAGTTGAAGAACCCGCTCTTCCCCCTGCAGATCACCGTCGAGAACATGCAGCGCGCCCGCGAGCGCTATCCCGAACAGTTCGATGAGGTTTTCCGCGAAGGCACTTCCACGCTGCTTGCCGAACTGGCCAACTTGAAACAAATCATCGGGCGCTTCAGCGACTTCGCTAAAATGCCGGCGCCCGAAATGCAGCCGCTCGATTTCAACGCCATAGTTGCCGAAACGCTGAAGCTCTTCGACGCGCAACTCGTGCGCGCGCAAGTCACGGCGCACGCCCAACTCGATCCGCGACTGCGGCCAGTCCCGGCCGATGAGGACCAGATGACGCGCGTCCTGCGCAACCTCGTGCTCAATGCCATCGACGCCATGCCGCAGGGCGGAACACTCACCGTTCGCACCACTCAGCTGCCCGCCGGCGGCGTACGCCTGGAGGTTTCCGACACCGGCCAGGGACTCACGCCCGAAGAATGCGACCGCCTCTTCACGCCGTATTACACCACCAAAACTCATGGCACCGGGCTGGGACTCGCCATCGTCCAAAGCGTGATCAGCGACCATCACGGCCGCATTTCCGTGCTGAGCCAGCCCGGCAGCGGCGCCACATTCCGTATCGAACTTGGCGCATAACGAAAAGTACTTTACAACGTAAATGATAGCGCGTAGGATGGACTCATGAAGCTTCAGACCATTGCGGCATACGTCCTCTTAGTGGCGGCCGACGCTTTTCTGATGAGTGCCGAACTTCACACAGACGATTCCGGAATCCTCGCCGGCATGGTCGTTTTAACCGCTCTCTTCCTGGGTTGTCTCCATCCGCAGCGCGCCTGGCAATGGGGTCTCCTGGTGGGGCCGAGCCTGCCGCTTTCCGACCTGCTCTTCGGCACCCCGATGAAGCCGCGGGACGCCATGCTGCTGGTGCTTTTCCTCTCTGCCATCGGGATGATCGGCGCGTACGGCGGCGTTCTGATCCGCAAGACTCTGGCGGCAGCCACGGGACTCTCCCGCTGATTTCCGGCCTTCCACTTGCGGCTCTATCCCCGAGCCTGTATAGTGTTGCCGAATGAAGCTTACGCTCAATAAATCCATCGAGGCCAAGAAACTCAACAAGCGGACCGGTGCGCCGTCCACCGAACCGGAATCCACCGTGCCCTACGGCGCGCTCATCGACCATCAGGGGCGGGACGGCAATGCCGAGCGTTTTTTGTACATGGGAGAGCTCTTCCGCTGCGCCCACGATGTGCTGGCCTCCGCCCTGGAGGGCGGCAAGGTCCCCAAAGCCGCCGCGGCAGAGCCGCCCGATACCGCTGCCGATACGGCTGCCTCCTCTGAACCAACTCCCGCGCAGCCTCGGCTGGAGTTTGAAGCTCTGGGTTCGACGCACCACTCTGTTTCCCGAGCCAAGGTGCCCGGCGGCTGGCTGGTGGTAGTCGGCGGCAGCGGCATCACCTTCCTGCCTGATTCCGGCCACGAATGGAACGGCCTTTCGATCCCTTAGAGCCTCCCGTCACCGTCCCCAACCGTTCATCACATTTCGGAGGGCTGCCCGCCGCGCCGGCCGCACAATCGGGCCATGAAGAAACTTCTGTTGCTCGCTTTCGCATTCACGGGCGCCTTGTGCGCCCAAAAACCCTTTGAAGTGAAAGTCACCGGACACGGCAGCCCGATGATCCTGATTCCAGGACTCGCCTCCGCCGGCGAAACCTGGGACACCACCGTAGCTCACTACCGCGATCGCTACGAGTGCCATGTGCTGACCCTGGCCGGATTCGCCGGCCTGCCCCGCATCCCGGCGCCGATGCTCGACACGGTACGCGACAGCCTCGCCGATTACATCCGCAAGAACAAACTGGAAAAACCCATAATTGTCGGACACAGCCTCGGTGGCTTCCTGGCGCTTTCGCTGGCCGTCAAATATCCGGACATGCCCGGCAAACTCGTGATCGTCGATTCGTATCCGTTCCTGGCCGGCGCCATGAGTCCCGGCGCCACTCTGGCCGAAATGAAGCAGAGCATCGCCGCGACCGCCCAATACTTCCGCTCGCAGGATCAGGACATGTACCTGCGCATGACGAAGTCCGGCCTGCAGACCCGCTCGATGGTCACCAAAGATTCGGATCTCGAACGCCTCATCGCCTGGGGCCTCGCCTCCGACCGGACCGCCGTGGCCGACGCCATGATCGAACTGATGTCCACGGATCTGCGCGACGACCTGGGGCGGATCCACTCGCCCGCGCTGGTGATGGCCACGTGGATCGGCTACAAAGACTACACCACGCGCGAAAAGATCGAGAGCGGTCTGCACCAGCAATACGCCAAACTGGACGGCGCGCGCCTGCGCATCGCCGACACTGCCCGCCACTTCATAATGTGGGATGATCCCAACTGGATGTTCGGTCAGATGGATGAGTTCCTGAGCGACCGCACGGCGGCAAGAAAATGAACAAACGCCTCGCCTACTGGCCCTGTCAGATTCTCGGATGGGGCCTGTACTCGGCCATCGGCATCTTCTCCTCAGCCCAGCAGGTCGGCTGGCGATTTTCCACGATTGCCGGCTATGTGCTGTTCTTCCTGTACAGCATGGCGCTGACCGATTTGTTGCGCCGCGAGATGCGGCGGCGCGACTGGCTGGCCGTCTGGGGAAAGAGGACGGTCTTCCGGCTCCTGGCGGCGCTGGCCCTGCTTTCCGCGATCCAGACTTTCCTGGTGAGCGTCATCGACGTGACCTTCCTCGGCAAACTCTCCGAGTTCTATATCCACCGCGAATACCTGCTGGCCCTGTGGGTGGGGATCTTTGGGGCCGACGCCATGTGGCTCCTGTTCTACATCGCGCTCACCAACAAGCGCCGCTATCAGGAAAAGGAGGTGCGTCTGCAACTGGCCGTGCGCGAGGCCGAATTGCGGGCCCTGGAAGCCCAGGTGAATCCGCACTTCCTGTTCAATTGCCTGAACTCCATCCGCGCCATGGTGCTGGAGAATCCGGCTCTGGCGCAGGACATGATTACGCGCTTTGCCAGCATTCTCCGCTATAACCTGCAGCGCGATCTGAACCACACGGTGGCGCTGGAATCAGAGGTGGAAGTGGTCTCCCACTATCTGGCGCTGGAAGCCATCCGCTTCGAAGATCGTCTGCGGCTGGACCTGTCGATCGACCCGGCGGCCGCGAAAATCGCCGTCCCGCCGATGCTGCTGCAAACGCTGGTGGAGAACAGCCTGAAGCACGGCATCGCGCACCTCCCGGCCGGCGGCGATCTTCGCATTCGCGCCCGCGTGGACGCCGATACGCTGGTGCTGCAGGTGGAAAATACCGGCCAGCTCTCGAAGGCCAGGCCGGGCGGCACGCAATTGGGACTGGCCAATGCGCGCGAACGGCTGCGCATTCTGTACGGCGGCCGCGCGGGGCTCGAACTGACCAACGGAGACGGACGAGTGACGGCGACAGTCCGCATCCCGAAGAGTTTATGAAAGCGCTGATCGTTGACGATGAACGTCTGGCACGCTCGGAACTGCGCCGCCTGCTGGCCGCCCACCCCGAAATCGAGATCGCCGGCGAGGCGCGCAGCGGCGAGGAAGCGCTCCAGTTGATCGGGCAGCTCGATCCGCACCTGCTCTTCCTCGACATCCAGATGCCGGGAATGACCGGCTTCGAAATGCTGGAGCAGCTCGAAGATCTGCCGGCCGTGATCTTCACCACTGCCTATGACGACTATGCAATCAAGGCCTTCGAAGTGAATGCGCTGGACTACCTGCTGAAACCCATCGAGCCGGTCCGCCTGGCCGCGGCGCTGGCGCGCGTTCGTCCCCCCGCGGAGCGCACGCGGTTGGAACAGGTCTTCGTGCGCGAGGGAGAGCGCTGCTGGATCGTACGGCTGTCTGACATTTACCTGCTGGAATCCGAAGGCAACTATACGCGTCTGTACTTCGGCAGCGAGAAGCCGCTAATCCGGCGATCGCTGAACGGACTCGAGGAGCAGTTGGATCCGGCGATCTTCTTCCGCGCGGGCCGCAAGGAAATTCTGAATTTGAAATGGATCGATCATGTGGATCTTTCGATTTCCGGCGGGCTGCTCGTTACCCTGCGCGGCGGCCGCACGGTGGAGATGTCGCGGCGGCAGTCGGCGCGGCTGAAGGAAGTGCTGTCGCTGTAGGGAAATGGCAGGCGAAAGGAAGCGCCTGCCCTACTTCTTTTCGTTTTCGGCGGCTTCGATGCGGGCTTGGGCGGCGGCCAGCGAATCGAGTGCGGCTGCGGGGTCGACTCCGAGGGCGGGATTCATGACCTGCTCGTGGGCGGTCTGGAGATCCTGCCGGGCGCGCTCGATATTGATCTCTTCACCGCGCTCGGCGATATTGGCGAGGACGCGGACCTGACCTGGCAGGACTTCCACGAAACCTCCGTGGATCGACAAAAAGCGCTTCCGTCCACCGGCGGCATAGCTGAGGGTGCCGGTCCCCAAAAGCCCGAGCAGCGGGGCGTGACCCGGCAGAATCCCCAGGTAGCCTTCCTTGCCGGGGATCTGCACTTCGCTCACCTGCTCTTTGACCAGCAGGCGCTCAGGCGTCGCGATTTCCAGGTCAATCTGTTCGGCCATGGTCAGGCCCTCTTCAAGGCTTCGGCGCGCTCCAGCACCTCTTCAATGGTGCCCTGCATGTAGAACGCCTGCTCTGGAATTCCGTCGTGCTGGCCTGCCGCGATTTCGCGGAAGCCGCGGATGGTGTCGGCCAGTTTCACGTACTTGCCGGCGATGCCAGTGAACTGCTCGGCCACGTGGAAGGGCTGCGACAGGAAGCGCTGGATCTTGCGGGCGCGCGAGACGGTCAGCTTATCCTCGTCCGACAGTTCGTCGATACCCAGAATCGCGATGATGTCCTGCAGATCTTTGTAGCGCTGCAGAATGCCTTTGACCAACTGGGCGGCATCGTAATGATCGTGGCCGATCACCAGCGGATCGAGAATGCGCGACGTGGAGGCCAGCGGGTCGACGGCCGGATAGATGCCGAGCGCCGCGATGTCGCGGGAAAGATTGGTGGTGGCGTCGAGGTGGGCGAATGCCGTGGCGGGCGCCGGATCGGTGTAATCGTCGGCGGGCACGTAGATCGCCTGCACTGACGTGATGGAGCCGTTCTTGGTGGAAGTGATGCGTTCCTGCAATTCGCCCATTTCCGTGGCGAGGTTGGGCTGATAACCCACGGCGGAAGGCATGCGGCCCAGGAGCGCCGAGACTTCGGAGCCGGCCTGGGTGAAACGGAAAATATTGTCGATGAAGAGCAGCACGTCCTGCTTTTCGACGTCGCGGAAGTATTCGGCGACCGTCAGTCCGGTGAGACCGACGCGCAGACGGGCCCCGGGCGGCTCGGTCATCTGGCCGTAGATGAGGGCGACTTTGGACTTGGTGTAATCGTGCGGATCGATGACGCCGGATTCCTGCATTTCCAGCCAGAGATCGTTGCCTTCGCGGGTCCGTTCGCCCACGCCGGAGAAGACCGACACGCCGCCGTGCTTCATGGCGATGTTGTTGATCAGCTCCATGATGATAACGGTCTTGCCCACGCCTGCGCCGCCGAACAGACCGATCTTGCCGCCGCGGAGGTAAGGCTCCAACAGATCGATGACCTTGATGCCGGTCTCGAACATTTCGAGCCGCGTAGACTGGTCTTCAAATGACGGCGAAGGGCGGTGAATGGGATAGTGCAGCTTGGCGTTCACGGGACCCATCTGGTCCACCGGCTCGCCGATCACGTTGAGCACGCGCCCCAGCGTTTCCGGCCCTACCGGAACCATAACGGGCTGGCCCAGACTGATGGCCTTCATGCCGCGTACCAGGCCTTCGGTGGGTTGCAGGGCGATGGTGCGCACGCGGCCTTCGCCGATGTGCTGCTGCACCTCGCAGATGATATCGATGGGATCGGGAACGGTGAACCCTTCGCTGGTGATCCGAATCGCGGTGTAGACCAGGGGAATCTGACCTTCGGGGAATTCGCAATCCACCGCCGGGCCGGCCACCTGGACGACTTTTCCGACTACCAATGCACTTGTAGTTGCCATATCGCTTCCTTACTCGGCGGCTGCGGCGCCGCTGACCACTTCGATGATTTCCTTGGTGATGCTGGCTTGGCGGACGCGGTTCATATAGAGCGTCAGCTTGTCGATCATTTCGCCGGCGTTTGAGGTCGCCGCGTCCATGGCCGTCATGCGGGCGGCATGCTCGGCCGCCGCCGATTCCAGCAGCGCACGATAAAACTCCATCTCCACGTACCGGGGCAGCAGCGCGTTCAGCATCTCGGCCGGCGGCTGCTCAAAAATGTAGTCCACCGGGGCCTGCTCTTCGGGCAGTTCCACCGGGAGCACGCGCGATTGCGTCAGTTTCTGGGCAACCACGCTTTTGAATTCGTTGTAGATGAGATAGACCGCGTCGATCTCTTCGTTGCAGTACATCTCAATGGCCTGACGCGCAATGGCGGCCACATCGTTGTAGACCACTTTGGCGGCCAGCCCGATGTGTTCTCCGTGAATGGCGGCGGAGCGCTTGCGGAAGAAGTCGCGGCCCTTGCGGCCGATTAGTTCCAACTGGACCTTGGAATTGGGGTTTTCGCTGATGAAGCGTTGCACACCCTTGATGGTGTTGGTGTTGAAAGCGCCCGCCAGTCCCTTATCGCCGCTGATGAGCACCAGCAGCACGTTCTGTTCGGGCCGGCGCGCCAGCAGTTTGTTGCGGCCGGTATTTTCGTCGCTGCCAACCGCCGCGGCGACGTTGGCCAGCACCTTACGGAGCAGCGCGCCGTAAGGCCGCGAGGCGATCACACGGTCCTGCGCACGCCGCAGTTTGGCCGCCGAGACCATCTTCATGGCCTTGGTGATCTGCTGCGTGTTCTTCACCGAGCGGATGCGCCGCCGGATGTCGATGAGACTAGGCATGTGCCCCTGCCGCGGGCTGCTCGGCCACAAACCGCGCCTTGAATTCTTCGATCACTTTGACGACCTTGCCGCGCAGTTCATCGTCGAGCGCCTTCTTGGTGCGGATTTCATCCCACAGCCCGCGATGCGCATTATCCACGTAGCGGTACAGTTCGTCTTCGAACTTGCGGCACTGCTCCACCGGGATATCGTCGAGGTAGCCTTTGGTGCCCGCGAAAATGATGACGATCTGTTTTTCGAGGGGCAGGGGCTGATACTGACCCTGCTTGAGAATCTCCACCAGGTGGTTGCCGCGATTGAGCTGATCCATCGACGCCTTATCGAGGTCGCTGCCGAATTTGGCGAAGGCGGCCAGGGCGCGGTATTGGGCCAGATCCAAACGCAAGCTGCCGGCGATGGACTTCATGGCCTTGGTCTGCGCGTTGCCACCCACGCGGCTGACGCTGATGCCGACGTTGATGGCCGGCCGGACGTTGGAATTGAAGAGATCCGATTCCAGGAAGATCTGCCCGTCGGTGATGGAGATGACGTTGGTGGGAATGTAGGCCGAGACGTCGCCCGCCTGCGTTTCGATGAACGGCAGGGAGGTGAGCGAACCGGCGCCCAATTCGTTATTCAACTTGGCGGCGCGCTCCAGCAGGCGGCTGTGCAAATAGAACACGTCGCCGGGGAAGGCTTCGCGCCCCGGAGGACGGCGCAGCAGCAGCGAAATTTCACGATACGCCGCGGCATGCTTGGAAAGATCGTCGTAGATACAGAGGGCGTGGCGCTTGGAGTCGCGGAAGTATTCGCCCATGGCGGTGCCGGCGAAGGGCGCCAGATACTGCATGGGGGCCGGATCCGACGCGGATGCGGAAACCACGATGGTGTATTCCATGGCGCCGTAATCTTCCAGCGTCTTCACCACCTGCGCCACCGTCGAACGCTTCTGGCCGATTGCGACATAGATGCAGATCATGTCGCCGCCCTTTTGATTGATGATGGCGTCGAGCGCCAGGGCGGTCTTGCCGGTCTGCCGGTCGCCGATGATCAGTTCGCGCTGACCACGGCCGATCGGAATCATGGCATCGATGGCCTTGATGCCCGTCTGCATGGGCTCTTTCACCGGCTGCCGCGCCACCACGCCGGGAGCCAGACGCTCCACCGGGAAGAACTCCGTGGTGAGGATGGGACCTTTGCCGTCGATGGGCTGACCGAGAGCGTTCACCACGCGGCCAACCAGGGCTTCACCGACCGGGACGGACATGATGCGGCCGGTGCGCTTGACCTCATCGCCTTCCTTGATTTCCGCGAAATCGCCCAGCAGCACGGCGCCCACCTGGTCTTCTTCCAGGTTCATGGCGATGCCGGACACATTGTGCGGGAATTCGATCAACTCTCCCGCCATCACCTTTTCCAGGCCATGAATACGGGCGATGCCGTCGCCGAGCGAGATCACCGAGCCGACCTCAGAGACGTCGATCGCGCGCTCGTAATTCTCGATCTCCTGGCGGAGAATGCTTGTAATTTCGTCCGCTCGAATATGAGCCATAATACCTTCCCGTTCCGATTAACTTTCCGCGGACAAGCGGCGGCCCAACGTATTCAGTTGGCCGCGAACGCTGCCGTCGTAGACCGTGGACCCGATGCGCGCCACCACCCCGCCGATCAGCGCACCATCCACTTTGTAATGCATGCGAATGCGCTTGCCGGTGAGCCGCTCCAGTTCCGCGGTCAACGCGGTCCGCTGGGGTTCACTCAGCTCGCGCGCCGAAGAAACATCCGCGCGCGCATAGCCCATCCGTTCGTCCAAGAGCAATTCGAAGCTGTGCAGAATGGCCGAGAGCGACGAGATGCGCCGCTTATCGATCAGCACGAAGAGAAAATTCCGCGAGACTTTGGAAAGCTGCAGCGCGTCGGCTACGCGCCCCACCACGGCCTTTTTGCGGCTGCCGGGAATGGCGGGAGTGATGAGCGCATTCTGCAGTTCCGTCGACGAGTTCAGCGCCGCTTCGAAGGATCGCAATTCCTGAGGCACTCCGGCCAGGGAGGCCCCTCCGGCGGTGACTACGTCCGCAAGGGCGTTCGCGTATCGAGTGGCTACGGCTGAGAGTGTCATTAACGTAATCTTTAGGAAGCCGGATGCTTCAGATCGTGAACAAAGCCGCGCACCAGGTTGTCCTGCGCCTCGCCCGTCATACGGCCGGCGATCCTCTGTTCCGCCAACTGGACGGCCAGTTCCGCGGAGTAGCGCTTGAGGTCCATGCGGGCGGCCTTACCGGCGGCGACAATTTCGTTTTCCGCGT
Source organism: Candidatus Sulfopaludibacter sp. (assembly GCA_035551455.1). Classification (GTDB taxonomy): domain Bacteria; phylum Acidobacteriota; class Terriglobia; order Bryobacterales; family Bryobacteraceae; genus Sulfopaludibacter. The sequence goes on along the minus strand of DASZMZ010000268.1, from coordinate 9,196 downwards.
GCGCCTGGATCTTGGCGATTTCGGCCGCGGTGTGCTGCATGCTGCGCTGTGTTTCGGCCTGAGCTTCGGCCTGCGATTCGGCCTTTAAGGAGGCGATGTCGGCGGCCAGGTTGGCCAGGCGGCGGTCCACGTCGGCCGCGCGCTTTTCGGCATCGCGGCGGAGTTCCTCGGCATCCACCATATCCTGCTGGATCTTCTTGCTGCGCGCGGCGAAGAACGGCCCCGCATTCTTACGAATGAGGTATCCCAGTCCGGCGGCCAAGAGAACGAAGTTGGCCCACTTCCAGGCTTCCAGGCTGCCGTGCTCGCCTTCCGCCGGCGTTTCGGAGGCGCGCTCGAGTGCATCGGGCTTGCTCGGAGTCTGCGCGTAGCCAGCAGTGCCCCAGGCGGCAATCACCAGGACCAGCAAGAATCGTTTCATGCGGCACTCCGGCGGAGGACAGCTTCGGTGATCTGGTCGGCCAAAACTCCGGTATCGTGCGCCAGGCTGGCTTTCGCGTCCTCGACATCTTTTGCCAGCGCGGCGCGTGCTTCCTGGATGAGGGCTTCAGCATGGCGGCGCGCTTCGGTCAACTCGGCGGTCTCACGCTCCTGCAATTGCTTGTGCACCTGCTCTTGCGCCTGGTAGACCTCGGCGCGCGCGGTGCGCAGGGCGGCTTCGTACTCGGCAGTCTTCTTCGACGCCCGCTCCAGGCTCTCATCGGCCAGTTTTCGGGCGCCTTCGGTGGCTTCATACCGCTGATGCAATACCTTGTGCAGCGGCTTGAAGAACATGTATTTCAGGTAGAAATGGAGCACCACCACCAACAAGAACGTAGGCACCGCTCTTAGCAGAAGTTGGCCCAGCTGTGAAAGTATTTCGCCCATGTTATTTCGGAGAGACAGGTGTCTTTAAGAGGTACAGGTTAGCATCCCTCGAAAGGGCCAGTCAACCTCACCTGGAGGTGGTGTTTGGGCGAATTTTCTACGAAAAATTCCCTCATATATACCTTACCGCAAATCGATTACACGGAAATTACGGCTAACGATCCGCATCTTCAACGGGTTTTGAGGCATCATGAAACTAACGGATGCCGTCTGCCCCTCAGCAGCCACAGGTCAACCCTTGGATCGTTGCCGTCGCGGTGATGTTCGCCACCTTCATGGAGGTGCTGGACACGACCGTGGTGAACGTATCTCTGCCCCACATCGCCGGAAGCCTGTCCGCGAGCGTGGATGAGGCGGCGTGGGCGCTCACTTCCTACCTGGTGGCCAATGCCATCATTCTGCCGATGACCGGCTGGATTGCCAATTACTTTGGCCGGAAGCGGACTCTCACGGCGGCCGTGTTCGGGTTCACCGCGGCATCGTTCCTTTGCGGACTGGCTCCCACGCTTCCCATGCTGATTCTGTTCCGCGTGATTCAGGGCGCCACCGGCGGAGCGCTGCAGCCTCTTTCCCAGGCCGTCATGCTGGAAGCCTTCCCGCCGCAGGATCGCGGCAAGGCGATGGCATTCTGGGGACTCGGCATCGTGGTAGCGCCCATGCTGGGCCCGGTGATCGGCGGCTGGCTGACGCAGAACTACAGTTGGCGGTGGGTCTTCTACATCAATCTGCCGGTGGGACTGGCGTCGGTAATCATGACGCGGCTCTTCATTTTCGATCCGCCGTACATTCGCCGCTCCGGACGCGGCATCGACTTTTGGGGCATGGGGATGCTCGCGCTCGGCGTGGGCGCGCTGCAGGTAGTGTTGGATAAAGGACAGGAAGAAGACTGGTTCGCCTCCAACTGGATGGTGATTCTGGCGGCTGTGGCGGGCGGCGCGTTGATCGCATTCGTGATCCGCGAACTGCGCACGCGCGACCCGGTAGTACACCTGCGCGTGTTCCGCGATCGCACCTACAGCGCCGGCGTCTTCCTGATGACGGTGCTCGGCTTCGTGTTGTACGGGAGCATGCTGCTGGTGCCGATTTTTCTGCAGACGCTGCTGGGCTATCCGGCGTTGGAGGCCGGAGTGGCCATGGCGCCGCGCGGTTTGGGATCGTTCCTGATGATGCCGGTGGTGGGCACGGTGTTGGGCAAGTTCGACCCGCGCAAAGTGCTGGCGGTGGGCTTGTGCGGCGCGTCGTGGAGCCTCTACGCGCTCTCGCGTCTCAATTTGCAAGCCGGATACTGGGACATTTTCTGGCCCCAATTCATACAGGGCGCCGCGCTGGCGCTGCTGTTCGTGCCGCTTACCACGGCCACCATGGATCCCATTCCGAAAGAAGAAATGGGCAACGCCACCAGCATGTTCAACCTGATGCGCAATCTGGGCGGCAGCGTCGGAATCGCCACCGCAACTACATATCTATTCCGGCGCCAGCAATTCCACACCAATGTGCTGGGAGCCAACGTCAACGCCTACAATCCGCAGAGCCGCATGATGATGAACAACATGCAGCGGAACATGATGGCGCATGGGTCGGACCCGGTGACGGCAAGCCGTCAGGCCTACACGTCGATGTGGAATCTGGTGCAGCGGCAGGCCTCGATGTCCGCCTTCGTGGATACGTTCCTCCTGATGGGAGTGGTGTTCCTGCTGATGCTGCCGCTGCTGTTCGTCATGCGCCGTCCGAAGTATCGCTCCGAAGGCGTGTCGCTGCATTAAGGTGCTTCGCTATCCGACGATGGCTTCCGCCATGTGGGGCTGATACGTGCAGCGCGGATCCTCAGCCAGATAGTCGCCGGTGAAGGCGTAGGCGCGCGACCGGGAGCCGCCGCAGACTTTCTGGTATTCGCAGATTCCACATTTGCCTTCGCGCAGCGTGGTGTCGCGCAGGGTGCGGAACAGGCTCGAATTGCGGTAAATGTCCGTCAGGGAATCGCGCAGGACGTTGCCGCCGCTCACGGGCAGAAAGCCGCTCGGGAAGATCTCGCCCTGGTGCGAGACGAATACGAAGCCCTTGCCGTCGCTGACCCCCGCCGTGCGCCAGGCTACGCCTTTGGCATTCTCGTTTTCCGTGACACCGTGCTCGGCCTTGATGCGCTGCGCCACATACCGGCGATAATGCATGGCTTCGGTCGTCTTGATGCCGAACGGAGCCGTCTTCGACAACTCGTACATGTACTCGAAGACCTTCTCGTACTCGGCGGCCTCGAGGTCGTCATTTTCCAGCGCGCGGCCCGTCACGATGAGGAAGAAGAGGCTCCACATCTTTGTCTTTACTTCCCGGGCGATCTCCGCCATCTCCGGCAGACGGTGCATGTTGCGCTTGGTGATCGTGCTCTGGAACTGCGTGTCCAGACCGATGTCGCGGGCATGCCGCAGCGCCAGCATGGCGCGATCGAACGTGCCGGGTACGCCGCGGAAATCGTCATGCGACTGCGCGTCCGGACCGTCCAGACTGATGGCCATGCGCGAAACGCCGGCCTCTTTGAAAGCGTCGATGGCTTGCGGCGTCAGCAGGGGCGTCGCGCTCGGCGTCACATTGGTGCGCAGACCGATCTTCACTGAATAGCGGATGAGCTCGTAAAGATCCGGCCGCTTCAGCGGATCGCCGCCGGTGAATACCATCAGCGGCTCGCCGAATGAGCGGATCTCATCGAGCAGGCGGTAGCCCTGTTCAGTCGTCAGTTCTTGGGGGTTTCGTTCGGATTGGGCCGACGCCCGGCAGTGCACGCATGCCAGGTCGCAGGCCTGTGTGGCTTCCCAGATCACCAGCATCGGGGCTTGGTCGAAGTTCATCGCAGTCTCCGTTTCCAGTAGAAGCAACTCATTTGCATTTCTGGTGCCAGAGCTAAACCGGCCCTAAATCGTTGGAAATTCCAACAATCGGACCTTTTGGACTGTTTTCGTGGGTTATATGCCCCAGGATGGGGTGCAGACGCCCTATGCCAGACCGGGAATCCCACCCATGGTGTGGGCGCTCTTCACGGCGCGCAGAATGGCCTCCGCCAGTGCTTCCGAGGCCGCCACTCCCAGGGAATTGATGTCGCCATGCCGCTCGCCGATCGAGAGAGCGAACACCGTATCCCCATCGAACATCGTATTCACCGGATAGATCGTGCGCGCCATCCCCAGAGACGCAAATTGCGCCAGCTTGGTGGCTTCAACCTTTGTCAGGACCGCGTTGGTAGCCACCACGCCGAGAGTCGTATTCCGGCCGGCCCATCCGGCGGCGGCCGTTTCCTTCAAGTGGGCCTGACTATCCAGAAACTCGCGGCTGCGCGCATTTTTCCGCGCCCCGGCCACGATCTTTCCGGTTGACGGATCGCGCACGTCGCCAAACGCATTCACCGCCACCAGCGCCGAGACCATCAGACCGTTCGGCAGATTCACCGTAAAGGAACCGATCCCGCTCTTCATGGCGCACGTCATCCCGAGAGTTTTGCCCACGGTGGCGCCCGTGCCCGCGCCCACGCAGCCTTCTTTTACCGCATCGTCCGTAGCGGCGGCGGCGGCCGCTTCGCCCATTGCCAGATTGGGTCGAACGCCGGCCTTTCCGATGCCGAGATCGTAAAGAATCGCAGCCGGCACGATCGGCACTTTGGCAGCGCCGGTATCGAAGCCGAAGCCTTTGTGCTCCAGATAACGGCGCACCCCGCTGGCCGCTTCCAGTCCGAAAGCGCTGCCGCCCGCCAGCAGGATGCCGTGAATTCGCGGCGTCACGTGGCCGGGATCGAGCGTCGGCGTCTCCTGCGTTCCGCTGGCGGAGCCGCGAATGTCTACGCCTGCGACCGCGCCTTGCTCGCACAGGATCGCCGTGCATCCGGTAATGGCATCGAAGTCGGAGATGTGGCCGACGCGCAATCCGGGTACATCAGTGAGTCCTTTCATTGTCTGGTTTCATGGTAGCATCGGAGTTCGGGGACCCACCTAACTTGTTGGATCTGCTCAAAGAACCTGTATCCGCAGTTCAGGAGTTTTTCCTGCTTTCCGGGCGGGCGCTCCGGAACTTCTTCCGCAGTCCGCATTACGCCGACGATATCGTCCTGCAGATGGACGGCATCGGCGTCGGCAGCATGCAGATTGTCGCTCTCACCGGATTTTTCAGTGGCGCTGTGATGGCGCTACAGATGTCGCGCGCCCTGGCCACATACGGGCAGGTCGGCAAGACCGGCATGCTGGTGGCGCTCACGCTGGTCCGCGAATTGGGTCCCGTGCTCACCGCGCTGATGGTCGCAGGACGCAATGCCAGCGGCATCGCGAGCGAATTGGGCTCCATGAAAGTGACCGAGCAGATCGACGCCATGCGTGCCCTGGGCACGGATCCCGTACAGAAGTTGGTCACGCCGCGCGTGATCGCCACTAGTGTCATGCTGCCCCTGCTGGTGGTCATTGCTGATTTTGTGGGTCTGGTGGGTGGGTGGCTCATCGCCGACTTTTTCCTGGCCATTCCGTCCAAACAGTATTGGAGTTCGGCGTGGCGCGCGCTCGAATGGAACGATGTAGCGCAAGGACTTTTAAAGCCCCTCGTCTTCGCGCTGGTGATTTCGCTGGTGGGCTGCTATTACGGCTTGCGCACCACCGGCGGGACTCAGGGTGTCGGCCGCTCCACCACGCAAGCGGTGGTTTCGGCCACGGTGCTGATCTTCATCTTCGACCTGATGATCACCAAGATTTGGGTGAGCCAAGGCGTAAGCTAATGGCCGCTCCCGCTACGCAGGCCATCTTGCAGTTCGATCGCGTCACCGTGAAGTTTGAAGACCTGGACGTGTTGAGCGAAATTTCCTTCGCCGCCTACGAAGGCGAATCCCGAGTCATCCTGGGCGCTGCCGGCAGCGGCAAAACGGTGCTGCTGAAAACCGCTCTGGGGTTGATCAAGCCCGATGCCGGCAAGGTCTACGCCTTCGGACAGGACCTCACCACCATGGACGAGCGCGATCTCTTCCAAATCCGCAGCCGCATGGGCATGTTGTTTCAAGAGAGCGCCCTCTTCGATTCCCTCACCATCGAAGAGAACGTCGCGTATCCGCTGGTGAATCAGAAGTCCATTCAGTGTCCCAAGGACCAAGTCCATCCGCGCGTGGTGGAGGCGCTGGAATTCGTAGAACTGGGCGAAACGCTGGAGAAGTTTCCCAGCGAACTTTCGGGCGGTATGAGACGCCGCGCCGCCATCGCGCGCGCCGTGGTGACTGGTCCGCCGCTGGTGTTGTACGATTCGCCCACTGCCGGGCTGGATCCGATTACGGCGCACACCATCATCACCCTGCTCATCAAAGAGCGTGATATCAGTCACACTACGGCGATGATTGTGACTCACCGGTATCAGGACGGTAATCTGGTGGCGAATTTTCGCTACAATTCGAAGCAAGGGACTCTCGAACCTGCACGTAACGGGGAGAGTCAGGGTGCGCGTACTACATTTATGGTGTTGAAAGAAGGCCGGCTGGTTTTTGAAGGCGACCAGGACCGGCTCGAAGCCTCGACAGATCCATACATTTGCAAATTTGTGAAGCAGCGGAAATAGACGATGCCGGACGCCAGCAAAGTTCGATGGTCAAAACTCAAAGTCGGAGTGCTGGGATTGGTGGCATTCGTCATTCTCGGCGCGCTCATCTTCCTGCTCACCAGTACCCATGGACTCTTCCGCCAGTACGCCACTCTGCGGACGTACATGGACGACGCCGGCGGTATCGCCGATGGCTCGGTCGTGCGTTTGAATGGCATCAGTGTCGGGTATCTGGATAAGCTCCGTCTCACGGCTTCGCGCGATCCCAAGCGCACCGTCGAATTCGACATGAAGGTGAAGCCGGAGTATCTGTCGCAGATCCCCATCGATTCGACCGTGGGCATTGCCGCCGCCAACGTGCTCGGCGACAAGTTTCTCAACATCACCAAAGGCCTGCAGCGCGACCAGACGGTGCGCGATGGCGCCGAACTGCAAGCCATCCAGACGAAGGATATTCCGGAACTGATGGCCAGCATGGGCAACGTGCTCACGGCGTTTCAATCCATCGTCGGACGCGTGGACAATCTTCTGGCCGGCATCGAACAGGGCAAGGGAAATATCGGCCTGTTCCTCAAGGACGAGGAGTTGTACAAACGGCTGAATGCCATCGCCTCCGAAGGCCAGCAACTGCTCGCCGATGTGCGCACCGGCAACGGCAGCATCAGCAAGTTCATCTACAGTCCGGATTTCTATAACCAGGCGGTCGGTCTGGAAAAACGCGTCGACGGTATGCTGGCCGACCTGCAGGCGGGCCAGGGGTCGGCGGGCAAACTGCTGAAAGACCCGGCGCTGTACGATGAAGCGCAGAAGACGATCGTGGAGATCCGCGGCCTGGTGGCGCAGATCAATTCCCGCAAAGGCACGGTAGGCAGCCTGATCAACGACGACACGCTGGCCAAACATCTGGATGAGTTGCTGGGACGCTTCAACACGACCATTGACAAGATCAACTCCGGGCAGGGCACCCTGGGCCAGTTTGTGGTGAATCCGCAACTCTACGACGCCATGACGGGAGCCACCAAGGAATTTCAGTCGCTGGCCAAGGATATGCGGGCCAACCCGAAGAAGTTCCTCACCATCCGGCTGACGCTGTTTTGATTTTGCGGCGCCAACTGGTAGTGAATGCGGATGACTTCGGCTTCACGCCGGACGTGAACGAAGGCATCGTGGACGCGCACCGCCGCGGCATCCTCACCGCCACCACCTTGATGGCCAACGGCGAGGCTTTCGACGACGCTCTGCGGCTGGCCGCTGAGACTCCCACCTTGGATATCGGCTGCCACCTGGTGCTCATTGGCGGCCACTCACTGGTCACCGGGAAGCCGTTTCCGCAGTCAGTGGCTCAGTTAGTCGCCGCTCTGCTCGGCCGCAGGATTCGACCCTACGATGAACTGAAGGCGCAGGTGCGGCGCATCGTCGATGCGGGAATCCGGCCGACTCACCTGGACACTCACAAGCACACTCACCTCGCGCCGCCGGTCCTGGACGCCGTGGCCCGCCTCGCCGAAGAGTTCGAAATTCGCTGGGTCCGCCGGCCTTTCGATTTCCCCATGACCGCCGTACGCGGCATCGTGCCGGGCGCCAAGCGGCTCACCAGCGACGGCCTGGGCCTGATGCGGCGCCGCTTTCATCGCGTCCTGGAACGCCACGCCTGCCGGACTACGGACCACTTCGCCGGCTTTCAGATCACCGGACATTTCGGCACCGCCGACCTGGTCCGCCTGCTCGAATCGCTACCGGAAGGCAGCACGGAACTCATGGTGCATCCGGGACGCTGCCGCGAGGCACTGCGCCACGCGCCCACCCGTCTGAAAGAAAGCCGCGAGCGCGAACTGGAAGCGCTCGTAGCGCCCGAATCCCGTGCGGCCATCGATCGTGGCGGTATTGAGCTGGTGGGCTACCAGGGTCTGTAGGACAGACGGTCGCCTTTCGCCGTCTGTCTAGCTGTTGGCAAATCGAAAAGCCCCTGCCCGACGCTACTTCGTATACTCAAAGAATGTCCGGTCAGCTCTACCTGGTGGCCACGCCGATTGGCAATCTGGAAGACATCACTTATCGCGCCGTCCGCCTGCTGGGTGAAGTGGACCTGATCGCCTGCGAAGATACCAGGCACACCCACCGCTTGCTGGAGCACTACGGAATCCAGAAGCCCACCATCAGTTATCACGAGCACAACGAAGCCGAGCGCACCGAAGAACTGGCCTCGCGCCTGCTGGCCGGTACCACCATCGCCCTGGTCTCGGACGCCGGCATGCCGCTCGTCTCCGACCCGGGCTACCGGCTGGTGCGCGCCGCGGTCGAATGCGGAGTCACCGTGCATGCCCTGCCCGGACCCTCGGCGGCCCTCACGGCCCTCGCCGCTTCCGGCCTGCCCACCGACTCGTTCCACTTCGGCGGCTTTCTACCCTCCAAGCCGGGACAGCGCGCCAAAGCCCTGGAAGCCTTGGCGGAAGAGCATGCCACGCTGATTTTCTACGAAGCGCCCCATCGCATTCTGGAAGCGCTGGAGGCGGTCGAAGCCGCGCTCGGTCCGCGCCCCGTAGTGGTGGCCCGCGAACTCACCAAGATTCACGAAGAGTATCTGCGCGGTACGGCAGCCGAAATCCGCGCGCAACTGGAAGCCCGCGATGCCGTCAAAGGCGAAATCACTCTGCTCGTAGGCAAGGCCACCGCGCCCCCTCCCGACGATACCCCGCTGGAGGAAGCAGTGCAGGCGCTGATCAAGGGCGGCATCGCGCGCATGGACGCCATTAAACAGGTGGCTCGCCGCCGCGGCCTGTCG
>DASZMZ010000267.1:0-26285 GCA_035551455.1 Candidatus Sulfopaludibacter sp. | reverse complement strand
TGCCTGTTCGCTCTCCTACATTGCCACCAGCCGTCGCCGAATAGCAATTGAGCGAACACCCTTTTCCACAGCCCCGCAGGGCGACGGCTGTGGATAACTCTCAAATCAATTGCTCCTCACGGACCAACTATAAGGAAGCGTGGCCGCATACACGCTCATGAGATGACGCCGCGGCGGATCCCGTCGAGGTGCCAGAATCGGTGCCCGGGAACACTGTGCGCGGGGTCAACGGAGCCAGATGCGTCGCCTCGATCCCTCAAACACCCTGGGCCGCTCCACTCTTCTCCCGGCAGCGTGATAACCTCAATGGCGGTGGTAGCGTTGCATGTCTGGAAAACTCGACAGTACTGCCCACGCGGCGGCCGTTGCTAAAATCAGCGGAGCCGCCTCGCATGAGACCGAACTCCGCGCCCACTTGGACGAAATCGTAAAGGGGCCTGCGTTCAAGGGCAGCCATCGGAGTCAGGCTTTCCTTCAACACATCGTCGATCGCGCCCTCCACGGCGACCCCGAGGATCTCCGCGAGCGCAGCATCGGCATCGCCCTATTCGGTCGCAGCGCCTCCTACGATACCGCCGACGACGCCATTGTCCGCGTCACCGCCAGTGACGTGCGCAAGCGCCTCCTCCAGCACTACGGCACCGTCGGCTCCGATTCCCGAACCAGAATCAGCCTGCCGCCCGGCTCCTACGTCCCCGAGTTTTCCTTGCCCCCCGCTCCCGTGCCCATCGCTCTCCCGGCCCCCGTGCTCGTCACCGCGCCCGCGAAGCTTTCCTTCCGCCGTCCGCCCAAATCCTGGACCGCCGCGATCGTCGTCCTCCTGCTGGCCGCCGCCACCTGGCTCGCGCTGGGACGCTGGTCGCAGAACGGCGACGCCAAAGACAATTTGATCCAAGCCGCCTTCCGCGGCACCACATCGCCCGTCCAAATCGTCGTCGCCGACGATGGCCTCGTCCTCATCGAAGTCCTCCAGGGCCGCCGCTTCTCTCTCGAGGAATACGAAAACCTTACCTATTTGCAGACGCCGGCCATCGTGCAGGAGAAAGGCATCGACCGTTTCTGGCGCAGCCTCGCCGGCCGCCAGATCACCAACCTCGGAGACCTCCAGAATGCCGACCGCATGGCCACCGAACTCCGCGGCCGCAATTGGGAAGTCACCATCCGCCAGGCTCGCCAGATGCATGCCCGCGCCTTCCGCACGGGGAACTTCGTCGTGCTGGGCAGCCCCGTTTCCAACCCCTGGGCGTCGCTCTTTCCCGTGACCGATTCCAACTTCCCCTACGGCGAACTGCCGATTCCGGGCCTGCCCGAAGTCATCCAAAATCGCCACCCCCTCCCCGGCGAACCCGCCACTTTCCAGGTCCATTCCGATCCCGCAACAGGCAATAAAATCACCTACGCCCGAGTCAGCCTCGTCGAAAATCTCACTCACACCGGTCGCGTCCTCCTGCTCGAAGGCCAATCCTCCTCCGCCACCGAAATGGCCGGCGAACTCCTCCTCCGCCACGATTCCGCCCTGAATCTCCGCAAACTCCTCTCCCTCTCCGCCTCCGCCCCCCTCCCCGATCTCGAAATGGTCGTCCAGGTCACAGAGCAAAACGAAATCGGAGAGCGCGTCGAACTAGTCACCGCCCGCAAACTCTCCAAGCGAACCGATTAACTCGAGGCTCCGGAAAGTAGTTGATCCTTTCCTTTGGAGATTCTAATATCGTCAGGTATGGCCATCTCTCTCGATCGCCGTCTTTTCCTCCGAACCGCCGTCGCCGCGCCCATGCTGCACTTCGGCCGCGTTCGTCTCTTCGGCGCGGATTACTCCACTCGTGCGGTGGACCTGGTGCGCTCCTCCACCGTGATCGACATGCTCAGTCCGTTCGCCCTCGCGGCCTCCCGCATGATACAGCTTCTCAACAAGCCGGAGACCTTCACCCCCGCCGACCTGGCCACCTATCGCGCCTCAGGCATCCACGCCTTCCACATCGCCATCGGCATGGGCGGCCCCGATGCTTTCCAGCAAACACTCCAGTTCGTCGCCCTTTGGGACGGCTTTCTGGCCCACCATAGCGACACGCTCAAGCGCATCGATTCGGCCGCCGATATCGACGCGGCACGCGCCGCCGGCAAGATCGGCGTGATCGTCGGTCTGCAGAATTCCGAGCATTTTCGCACGCCCCAGGATGTCGACCTCTTTTACAGCCTCGGCCAGCGCGTTTCGCAACTCACCTATAATGCGCGCAACATGATCGGCAACGGCTCCACCGAGCGCCACGATGAGGGCCTCAGCGATTTCGGCCTGGCCATCGTCGAACGCATGAATCGCGTCGGCATGGCGGTGGACGTTTCCCATTGCGGCGACCGGACCACGCTCGACGCCTTCGAGGTTTCCAAAAAGCCCGTCCTGATTACCCACAGCAATTGCCGCGTGCTGGTCAACGGCCACCCGCGCTGCAAGACCGACGAGGCTATTAAGAAGTTGGCCGCGCAGGGCGGCGTCATGGGCATAACCGGCGTCCGCATGTTCGTCAAAGCCGATGAACCCACCACCATCGAGAACGTCCTCGACCATTTCGACCACGTGAAGAAACTCGTCGGCGCGGAGTTTCTCGGCGTCGGCAGCGACATCGATTTGTTCGGCTACGACGCCATGCCGCCCAAGGAACGGGCCGCCCTGCACGCCAATTACAAGAGCGTGTACGCCTTCCGTGAAAAGGACGATATCGAGGGGCTGAATCACCCCAAACGCATGTTCGACCTCACCGAGGGCCTGATCCGCCGCGGCTATACCGACACCGAAATTCACGCCATTCTGGGCGGCAACTTCCGTCGGGTCCTGGCCAAAATTTGGGGTTAATTACTCGGCTCTGTAAGTCGCTGAATCTGCAGAGCCGCGCACGTTAGTAAGCGCAATCGTCGGGATAAACCGGCGTGCAGTCGGGGATGAAAGAGCCCCACGAGAAAGGAGTAGCGAACCATCTTGACCTCGAGTCTTGCGCTGGGAGCCGTGAGGTTCCGGGTGAAGCGTAGACAGAGGCATCGACGGGCCGGGAATTGAGCTTCGAAAAACGCAATCCGGATGCCGACCGTGTGCTTGCAACGGGAAGGCAACACTGACGGAAACGATATCGCGAGTCTCCGGCAGATCCGGCGTAGTCCGAGAGCCATGAGCACGTCGAGAAACTGCACGCGCGAGAACCGAGAGACCTCGCTGGCATCCGGGGCCCAACCGGCTACCGGACCGGCATGGGAAGCGAGAAGCACAATCCATGCAGGAATGGCAGCGAGGAGTCGAACATCGGCGTAGTACCTGCGAAGCCGCTGAACAAAGCCGGAAGAAAGGACGGTGGCGGAAGTGGTGGAGGAAAGGCCGGTGACTGAGGAGAACAACATGGAACCCAACACACAGCCAACACAGAGTGGGGAACGGGTGTCCCAGGGGTTACATGGGGTGCGCGAGAGAGCGCGAAAGAACAAACAGGAACGGTTCACGGCCTTGCTCCACCATGTGACGGTCGGGCTGCTGCGGGAGAGCTTTTACGGATTAAAGCGAAAAGCTGCGCCCGGAATAGACGGTGTGACGTGGAAAGAGTACGAAACCGGGCTGGAAGATCGACTCAACGATCTGCACGGCCGGGTGCACCGGGGAGCGTACCGGGCGATGGCCTCAAAGAGGAAGTGGATACCGAAGACCAACGGCAAGTTAAGGCCGCTGGGTATTGCGGCGCTGGAAGACAAAATCGTCCAGAGCGCCGTGGTCACGGTCCTCAATCAGATATACGAGGAAGATTTTCGGAGTTTCTCCTACGGGTTTCGACCGGGACGCGGGCAACATCAGGCGCTGGATGCGCTTTATGTGGCCATCCACGGAAGGAAAGTGAACTGGATACTCGACATGGACCTGAAGGGCTTTTTCGATAACATTGGAAAAGACCACCTGATGGAAATGGTCGGGCGGCGGATCGCCGACACGAGAGTCCTGCGATTGATCCGGAAATGGCTCGACGCGGGAGTGATCGAAGACGGCGAATGGATCGAGACGGAGAAAGGTACTCCGCAGGGGGCGGTGATCTCGCCGCTTTTAGCGAATCTATCTGCACTACGTACTCGACCAGTGGACAGACCAGTGGAGGCAGAAGGCGCAAGGCGACGTTATCATCGTCCGCTACGCGGATGATGCCGTCATTGGTTTCCAGCACCAACACGAAGCGCAGAAGTTCCTGGAAAACTTGCGGGAACACCTGGGCCAGTATGGACTGGAACTGAACGAAGACAAGACTCGGCTGATCCGGTTTGGGCGTTTTGCCCGGTTGAACCGGGAGGAACGTGGGGAAGGGAAACCGGAGGCATTCACCTTTCTGGGGTTCCGGCACATCTGCGCGGAAAACAGTCTGGGGCGATTCGAAATCCGGCGCATCACCGACGGCGACCGGCGGCGGAAGAAACTGCAGGCAATCAAGCAGGATCTCCGGCGCAGGATGCACGACCCGGTGGCGTGGACGGGCGAATGGCTGAAAAGCGTGCTCAACGGCTACTACCAATACCACGCGGTCCCTGGGAATCTGACGGTGCTGAAACGCTTCCGACGACAGGTCGCCCGCTACTGGTTCCATGCGCTGGGACAGCGCAGCCATAGGCGGCCCACCTGGGAAAAGCTGGGGGCACTCTTCGATCAATGGCTACCCGCACCAAGAGTTGTTCATGATTTTCCAGACGCGCGATTTCACGCCAGCCGCCCTCGGGCGGCACATCCGAAGTAAGAACCGTGTGCGGTAGCGCCGCAAGCACGGGTCCGTGCGGGGGGTGGCCGGTAACGACCATCCCTACCGCGACGCCCGGTCCCTACTACTTACAGGCGTCGCTATAACAATCGGAACGTCACTCTTACCGACGTCCACATGGGAACAGGCTTGCCGTAACTGGTCGCCGGCCTAAACCTCCATTGCTTGACGGCCTCGATGGCCTTTTCATCCAGGCCCAATCCGAGGGAGCGCAGCACCTTCAGATCCGTCACCGCGCCGGTCTCGTCCACTTGTACCCCGACCACCGCCACGCCCTCATACTTAGCGTTGCGAGCCGCGTCCGAATATTCGGGCTCTTTCTTGTAGATCAAAACGGGCACCACAGTGCCCGCGGGAAGTGGAACCACCGCCTCGGCCGGGGCGTTGAATGTCTTGTTGGCGTAGTAGCCTTGTCGAAATTCCACTTTGGCCGTGGTGTCGTTCTTCTCAATCACCTGGATGCGGCGGTACTGTCCGTCGTCCTTCTCATTGGTGGGATAGTAGCCGAAAACGTAACTCGCCGCTTCGCCCAACTTATGAAATTCGAAGGTCGTAATCTTTTGAACGACGCCGTCTTCCGTGACCGTGAAGTCGCGGGCGCCGAGTCCGTCGATAGCCTTCCCGTTCACGTCGGTGACGGTGGCGTTGATTGTCACCAGGTTCGTGCGGCTGGTGAATTGCGGCATCGCCGCGGCGGGAGTTTGCGGTGCGGCCACCATGCGGAACGGCGAAATGGTCAGCACCAGCGCCAGGGACGCCAAGCCCGCCAACACTACCGATAGCCTGCCCGCGCGGCCGCGCAGTTGCCGCTGGTCCAGCACCGCGCTCACGCGCGTCGCCAGATCGGACCGGTTGGCCATCGCCGCCACCAGCGGCCTGGCGCCCGACGATAGACGCTGCGCCAGGTCCACCAGTTGGTCCGCATAGGCGGTCGCCTCCGAGCATCCCAGTACGGCGTCGTCGCAGGAACGTTCGGCCTCCAGCACGAGCCGCCGCCACGCTGTCCAAACCACGGGATGGAACCAATAAAAGGCGCACACCGTCCGTGCCAGACATTGCATCGCCCAATCGGACCGCCGCACGTGTTCCAGTTCATGGACGATGGCGCGGTTGAGATCCCCCGCGTCCCAGGTCTCCGCCTCTAAAGGCAGAATGATGGCTGGGAATAGGGCGCCGCAGGTGATCGGCCCCGGCAGTTCCTCGTGCAGCAGCACCTCCACCCGCCGGCCCGCGACCAGCGCTTGTCCCTGCGGCCACGGTAGCGCCGACCGGCGTATCCGCCTCACTTGCCGGAGACCCAGGAGCATCGGCGCCAGAAACAGCGCCACTCCGGCCAACCACGCCGCTTCCAGCAACTGCACCATGGAGAACACGGGTCGCGATGCCGGGACCGGTCGACTGGCCATCCTCGGAAGCGGCGCCACCAGCATGGCTGCAGGCAAAGTCTGTGCCGCCGCCGGGCGTAGCGTGACGCGCAGCGGCGGAGCCAGAACGGAGACCACCGGCAGGGCCGCCAATGCCGCGAATGTCGCTGCCAGCAGCGCATGCCGCAAGGACGCGCGGCTCTTCCGCAGCGTCCAGGCGGCCGCCAGACCCAGCGCCACCAGAAGCGTCGCCTTAACCACGAGTAGGAGTAGATCGATTGCCGACATCATGACTGTTGCTTCCTTTCTTTGCGGACACGGTCGATTTCCTGTTTGAGGCCGTCCAACTCGTCATCCGTCCACGACCCATCGGCCACCAGCGCCGTCATCATCTGCTGGAGCGAGCCGCCAAAGAACGTCTGCACGTACTGCTGCAGCGCCGTCCGTTTGGCAATCGCCGGCGGAGTGGTGGCGGAGTAGAGATACCGAAGGCCGTCCTGCTGATGCTTGAGACAGCCTTTCTTTTCCAGCCGCGCCAGCATGACGCGGACCGAAGAATCGCCCGGCGGGTTGGTGAGGCGCGCGCGGATGTCTTCCGCCGAGGCGCGATTGCCCAGGGCGAAAACGGCATCCATGATTTCCCGCTCCCGCCTGGTAAAAGTCTGAGTCAGTTTATGTGACACCTGTCGCATAATACCTGCGACACTCGTCGCATGTCAAGGGATTTGTAGGGCCGTCGGAACCAGCAACTACCAGACCTTGACCATGCGGATGCCGTCTTTACCATCCTCGTAATATGCCGGGACGCGGCGAAGTTTGGTGAAGCCGTACTTTTCGTAGAACTCCCGAGCCCCGGCGTTCGTCGATTTCACCATGAGGGTCATCCGCCCGACTTTACGCCGACGCAGACGGCGCAGCGTACTTTCCAGCAGGCTCGCGGCCACTCCCTTACGACGATATAAGGGGTCTACCGCCACCGAAATCAGGTCCGCGCGGCAGCCATCGGCGCTGATGCGGGTAAGGATATACCCGCAAAGTTTCCGCCCCTTCCAGGCGCCTAGAAATAGATCCCCGCATTTGCGGAGATATTCTGCAAGTAACTTGCGGTCGTACGCGTCTTTGCCGAAGCTGAGAACCTCGATTTCGAGAGTCCGGTCCAGATCGCACTCTCCCAGACGGTCGATAAAATATCCCTGTCGCATTCTGTTATCCTTTATTTTGGAACACTTGGAGGCGCTTAGATAGAGTTGGCCGGGAAAAAGCGCAAGAAAAAATCCGCGGGTATTGACAAGAATTTCGGACGCGAGCATACTGAAATCAAGATGCAACTCAGTGGCAACAGCGGACAATCGGAAATCTCGCAAGGGACCCTGGTGGACCTCCGCAGAGGCGAAGCCGCGATCCTGCAAATGATCGATTTGCCGGCCGACGATGCTCGCCGTTTGATGGAGCTTGGTTTTCTGCCTGGCACGCGCATCACGGCGGGCTTCAGCGCCCCCGGCGGCGACCCGCAAGTCTTCCAGGTGGATGGTTCGGAAATCGCGCTACGCCGCGAAACTGCCCGCAAGCTGAAAGTCACCCTCGATCAGTTGCAGCGGAATCGGAAGCCGAGGAAGTAATGAGCCAGTGCAGCGATTGCAGCGGATGCGGTTCCACGGCGGTGGTCGAGTTTCCCCGCTCGGCCGTGCTTCCCCAGGCAGTTGCCGTAATCGGCCCGCCGAACTCCGGTAAAACCACCCTCTTCAATCGCCTCACCGGGCTGCGTCAGAAGGTCGCCAACTTCCCCGGCGTCACCGTGGAGCAGCACACCGGAATCGCGGAACTGCCCGATGGCCGCGCCGTCCGCTTGATCGATCTGCCCGGTGTTTACAGCCTCTCCCCGCGCTCCGAAGACGAACAGGTGGCCTTCGATGTGCTAACCGGCGCGCGCGCCGATACACCCAAGCCGGAAGCCATTCTGCTGGTGCTGGACTCTACCAATCTGGCGCGCCACCTGATGCTGGCCGCACCCATTCTCGCCCTCGGCGTGCCCACTCTCGTCATTCTGAACATGGCGGACGACCTCCGGTCTCGCGGCGGCAAGATCGATACCGCGGCGCTCTCCGCCCAACTCGGCGCACCCGTAGCACTCATCGCGGCGCGCAAGGGCGAAGGCGTCGACCGGGTCTTCGATTTCCTCGCCGGCGTGATGCCCAAACCGGCGCCGAAGACGCTGCCCATTCTCCAGGACGTGCCGAAGTGCCGCGCATGGGCCGGCCAGGTCGGCACGGAAGCGAAGTACCGCGCGCCTCTACCGCCCAAGTGGACGCGCCGTCTCGATTCGGTGCTGCTGCATCCCGTCTTCGGTCCTCTCATCTTCGCCGCGGTCGTCGTGCTGGTCTTCCAGACCATCTTTACCTATGCCACTCCGCTGATGGACGCGGTGAAGTGGATGTTCGCTGTCTCCGGCAACTGGATTGCATCTGTGATTCCGGCCGGCCTTTTGCGCGACCTGCTGGTGAATGGCGTGTGGAAGGGCGTCGGCTCCGTCGTCGTCTTCCTGCCGCAGGTGCTGCTGCTCTTCCTGTTTATCGGGCTGCTGGAAGATTCCGGCTATCTGGCGCGCGCCGCCCTGATCGCCGACCGCACCATGGCCAAGGTGGGCCTGCAGGGCAAGTCCTTCATCCCGCTCCTCTCGGCATACGCCTGCGCCGTCCCGGCCATTCTCGCGACGCGCACCATTGAGAACAAGCGCGATCGCATGGCCACCATTCTGGTAGCGCCGTTCATGACGTGTTCGGCAAGGCTGCCGGTCTACGCCCTGATCGTCGCGGCCTTCATTCCCAATCACAATCTGTTGGGCGGAATTCTCAGCACGCAAACGGCGGCAATGCTCGGGCTGTACCTGTTGGGCTTTCTGGCCGCCGTCTTCACCGCGCGAGTCCTGAAGTCCTCCATCCTGAAAAGCGGACGCACGCCGTTTCTATTAGAGATGCCGTCGTACCGCTGGCCCACGTGGCAGTCCATCGGACTACGCCTGCTCGACCGCTCCAAAGTCTTCCTGCGCCGCGCCGGCACCGTGATCCTGCTGGTCACCGTATTGTTGTGGGCAGCCTCCAACGTGCCGTTCACCAATGGACACCCGCCGAATATCGCCGATAGCGTGGCCGGCACCATCGGCCGCACCATCGAGCCGGTGATCAAACCTCTCGGCTTCAACTGGAAGATCGGCGTCGGCCTGCTGACGTCGCTGGCCGCCCGCGAGACCATCATTGCCACTCTGGGCTTCATCTATGGAATGAATCCAGATTCCAACCAGCTAGGTCTGCAGCAGGCCATCCAGCACGATCTGACGCCGGGCGGCGCCTTCGCGCTCCTGGTCTTCTTCGCCTTCGCCATGCAGTGCATCTCCACCATCGCCGTAGTGAGGCGCGAGACGGGCGGCTGGAAATGGCCCATCTTGCAGTTCACCTATATGAGCGTGCTGGCATGGGTAGGCGCCTTCGTAGCTAATCATCTGATTCGCTGACAGGCTTATTCCGCCGCGCCTTCCTGGAATATGGTCGCGAAGAAGGCGCGCGAAGCGGGGGAGCAGCCAATGTGAATGCTCTCACCGCGATCCTCCATGAAGCCCAGGTAGCCGTTCCACCCCAGATCGTCGAGCACAAACCGCAAGCACTCGATCTCCGCGGGAGGCAGCCCGGCATAATCCAGATCGAAGACGTGGCCCGAACAGTGGAACAGCGCTTCGTTCCCGGAGGCGTGCGTCCCGTCCACCGGTTCCACCAGCGACGTAACCGTGAGCGGCTGGAATTTCTCGCCGTGCGGATGCAACTCGTCAAACAGCCGCCGCGTCTCGAAAGCCACGTACATCAGAGTACCCACGGTGGATGCCGAGGCTTCCGAATAGTATTCCAGATTGGCCGGCTGATCGGGACTCAGGCGAAGCGCATAACCGTAGTAATCGGGCCGGTCGAGCGCCTTCACCAGACGCTTCCCCGCATCGAGCCGTATATCGTCGCAAGTCCGATACACCAGATCGTCGCGCTTCAGCCAGACCGAGAGGCGGTGCGGTGCGCGGATGCCGGTGACGAAGTCGCTCTTGAATTCGCGCGAAAGCGCCTGGAAACCATTCGGGTCCCGGCGGTATAGAGCCAGCAGTTGTTCGGCGCGCATGATGCGGAAGTAGTAAGTGGGCGAATAGTCGCGCTCCATCTGCTGTTGAATGGCCTGGTAAAGTTCGCGATTCCACGCCGGACTGCACGAGAAGAACATACGCGGTACGGTGACATCCTCTTTAGGAATGCCTCTGGCATGGCGAGTGAGGTTGAGCATCTCGGTGACGCAACCCTGGCCGCAATGGTAAGCGAACACCGCCCAATCGCGGCCGCCGAAGCGCTGCTCCATACCGGCAAGATACACGGCAGCGGCGGGAATGGCGCGGTCCGGCAACAGGCGATCGTCGCGCACCGTGACCACATACGGCGTCTTGTGCGTCAGAATTTTAAATTTCGGCTTCTTGCCCTTGGCTTTTACCGCCACCTTTTCGCGGGTCACCTTGTAGCGGGTAGCCTGCACCACCTTCAACCCCATATCGTGGGCGGTGGCGGTGGAGATCTGCATGATGCCTTTGGGACCGGTTATGCTCTCCGCTTTCGGATCGCCCCAGCTTTCCAGGTACGCGATGGCTTCGATCAACGTGGCCGGCAGATGGCTTCGCTCAGCCGCGATGCGGAAGATGGATTGGAGTTTCGGATCGCTCGTGATCCGTTTTGCCCCGGGGACTGCCAGAGCCTCCCGCATGATGCCGAAGGTCTGTGACTGAATCATCAGATCGGTGCGCGCCGCCAATAAATCTGCGGAAATATCGTCACGCGCCACGCCGATTCCGGATACCCGGTGTTCCGGAGTGAAGTACCCGGTGGAGCCGGCCGAACCCAGTGGCGCAAGGCTCAAGAAAAAGAGGGCCGCAAACTTCATGATCCTGTTCCAAGTGTAATCCCGGCGAACGCGCACGGAGCCACATTTCTTTAGACGCGGCTCTGCATAAATTGGCTACGTGCGATGACTTACCATCCCGTTTGCGCCATGCGGCGCTGGATCTCGGCGCTATAAGAATTCATGCGCTCGGGTTTGCGGCGTAAGGGCGAGGGCAGCAGCGCGGCGAGGCGGGCGGCCTGGTCGCGATTGAGCCGCGCCGCCGTCACACCGTACCATGCGTGCGCGGCAGACTCGGCGCCATAGACGCCGGGTCCCCATTCCACTACGTTGAGATACAGCTCCAGGATCCGCTTCTTGGGGAGCACGAGCTCAGCGGCGGGCGCGAGCGTGAACTCCACCGCCTTTCGCACCAGGGAGCGATTGGTGGTGAAGAAGAGATTCTTCACCAGTTGCTGCGTGATGGTGGAACCGCCGCGCCCCAGTCTGCCGTCCTCCATATCCTTATCGACCACCTTTTGGACTTCCTTCCAATCGATGCCATGATGCTCGTAGAAACGGCCGTCTTCGGCAGCGATCACGGCATGCTGCAGTTCCGGCGAGATGCGCGGCAGGGCCGCCCACACGGCTTGCTTTCGATACGGACGGTGGCGGGCCCACGCCTCCAGGCGGCGCTGCACCTGTACCATAGTGGTAGGCGGAGCGATCCAGCGCAGCGCGATTAACTCCGCGACACAGGCGGCATAGAGTCCGAGAATCAGCGTGGCCGCAAAGACAATCACAGTCCGAAAGATATTGCCGGAACGGCGCTTCCGTTTGAGAGGCACGTTACGATAGTAGCTCCACGGACCAGCGAACCATGACCCGCCTCGACAGTTTTCTCACCTATGCTGAGTCCAATCGGGCTAAGGTCTGTGCACTGGCCCTGCTGCTGATTTGCGTGATCGCGTGGGGCGATTGGATTCTGCCGGATACCTCGGTCGGATTCCTCTACCTGCTTCCTCTTCTGATCTCCGCCGCCGCACTGAACAAGCGCCAGATCTTCATCATGGCGACCATCTGCGGGTATCTCCGGGAGGCTTTCGATCCGCTGCAGCAATTCTCGTTTCCCAGACTGGGCAGCGAACTCCGCGTAGTGCTCGATCCGAGACTCTGGGTGGCCGGGTCGGGCGGCCGCATGGTGGTTTCCGTAGCCGGATTTACCATGGCCGGACTCTTCGTTTCGGAAGTGAACGAGCGCCGCAGAATGCTGGCCGAACATTTGCGGGAACGCGAACGGCAGATCGGTCTGCGGCTGGAAGCCGAGCGCCAGTTACGCATCCTGATCGAGACCAGCCCCCTGGCCATCCTGACGCTCGACCACAAAGGCCAGGTCGCGCTGGCAAATGAATCGGCCCGTCAGCTCCTCGGCTTCGAATCCGATTCGCTGCAGGGCGCTTCGGTGGAGGACTACCTGCCCATCCTCAAGCGCATGATGCAGAGCCATCAGGCGGGCGGCGGGAACATTCGCACCAACGTCGAGTGCAAAGGACAGCGGCGCAATGGCGAGGTCTTCCTGGCGCACGTGTGGCTCTCCACATACCGCACTTCCTCGGGTCCGGGACTGGCCGCCGTGGTCTGGGACGCCTCGGAAAATCTCCGCGACCGCGAAGGCTCGGGCCTGGATTCGATGATGGCGACTTCGCGCGTGCTGATCGGCGCCATCTCGCACGAGATTCGCAATCTGGCCTCGGCTGCCGCATCGGCGCATGGCGCGCTGGCGGCGCTGGACGGCGTCCCGGGGAGCGAACAATATCAGGTCTTGGGCACCCTGATTCGAGGCCTGGAGAAGATCGCGTCCTCCGGCCTGCGCGTGGCTTCGGATCGGGAACGCGTGGTGGCGGACCTGGGCACCGTGCTGGATGAGGCGCGTATTGTGATTGAGCCCTCTTTGCGCGAAGCCGGTGTGGAAGTCACCTGGGAAGTGAGCGCGGACCTGCCCCTGGTACAGGCCGATCATCATAGCCTGCTGCAGGTGTTCGTCAATCTGGCGCGCAACAGTCAGCAGGCGCTGGAGGGTGTGCGCGATCGCCAATTGTCCATCTCCGCGAATGTCGAAACAGACCTGGTGCTGGTGCGCTTCAAGGACACCGGCTGCGGTGTGCCGCATCCCGAGGAACTGTTCCGGCCCTTCCAGCCGGGAGCCCATTCCTTCGGCATCGGCCTGTACATTTCGCGCGCGATCTTACGGTCGCACGGCGGAGGCCTGCGATACGAATCGCAAGAGGTGGGAAGCTGTTTTGTAGTGGAACTTTGGCCGGTAGAAAGTTCGGTAGAGGTTTGATGGAACAGACTGAAACAATCCGGGCGTTGCTGGTGGACGACCACGCGCTCTTTCGTGAAAGCGTGGCCCGCGTGCTGGGCGCTGAGCCGGCGCTCGAAGTGGAACATTGCGGCAGTATCAAAGAGGCGCTGCAGCTGCTCGCCCAGCGCCATTTCGACCTCGTGCTGCTGGATCACGACCTGGGCAGCGAACGCGCCTCGCAATTTCTGCCCGCGGCCCGGCAGGAGGGCTTCGAAGGCCGCGTGCTGGTGGTGACCGCGTGGGTGAGCGACACCGAGGCGCGGCGGCTGATGCGGCAGGGTGTGAGCGGAATATTCCTGAAGGAATCGCCGCTCAGTGAATTGAGTAAAAGCATCCGCATTGTGGCGGCGGGCGGAACGTGGCTGGCCGATCCGTTTTCACGCGGG
This sequence comes from Candidatus Sulfopaludibacter sp., assembly GCA_035551455.1. Classification (GTDB taxonomy): domain Bacteria; phylum Acidobacteriota; class Terriglobia; order Bryobacterales; family Bryobacteraceae; genus Sulfopaludibacter. Next base: position 12,502 of record DASZMZ010000267.1, on the reverse strand, counting down.
CCGGAACAGGCTGAATCGTCCACCGTGCCGGTGTTTAACGACCGCCAGCGGCAGGTGCTCCGCTTCGTGCTGGAAGGCCTCTCCAACAAAGAGATCGCCTGGCGCTTGCAGATCTCCGAGAGTTATGTGAAGGCCATTTTGCAAAGCCTGTTTCAAAAAACGGGAGTGCGTACACGCGGCCAACTCGTGCGCGTGGCCTTCGAACAGTACGAAGACCAGCTGTAAGCAAGCTGCTCAAACGTTGGCGAGACCCGAACTGTCGCCGAGCGTCTCGGTATGGACGCCTATGCGATCCAGCAGGGTGAGGTATAGATTCGTCATCGGCGTCCCGGCTGCAATCCTCCTCCGCGACCCGCTAACACCACCGGCAGATTCTCGTGCGTGTGAGCATTGCCGTCCGCAATGGCGCTGCCGTACACAATCAGGCAGCGGTCCAGCAGCCGCCGCTCAAACGTCGGCGAGACCCGAGCTGTCGCCGAGCGTCTCGGTATGGACGCCCATACGATCCAGCAGCGTGAGGTATAGATTCGTCATCGGCGTCCCGGCGGCGTACCGCAGGTGCCGCCCCGGCTGCAATCCTCCTCCGCGACCCGCCAACACCACCGGCAGATTCTCGTGCGTGTGAGCATTGCCGTCCGCAATGGCGCTGCCGTACACGATCAGGCAGCGGTCCAGCAGCCGCCCGTCGCCATCCTGAATCGCCGCCAGCCGCCGCAGAAACCCGGCGAATTGCTCCACGTGAAAGGTGTTGATCCGCGTCACCTTCTCGATCGACTCGACATTCCCCCCGTGATGCGTCAGCGGATGGTGCTGCTCCGGAATCCCCAGTTCCGGATAGCTCCGCACACTGCCTTCCCGCCCAACCACCAGGGTGGCCACGCGCGTCAGGTCGCCCTGGAAAGCCGCCACCTGCAAGTCGTACATCAGCTTCAGATGCTCCGAGAAATAGAATGGGACTCCCGCCGGCTTCACCGGCATTTCCGAGGGCGCCGGAGCCGCCTGTGTCACCCGCCGCTCCAGGTCGCGGACCGCGTACAGGTACTCGTCTAACTTGTGCCGGTCCCCCGGACCCAGGCTCGCCGAGATGCGCCGCGCATCCTCCTGCACCATGTCCAGGATGCTCTTGCGAGAGGCCGCCAGCCGCGCCCGCGCTGCCGGGTCGAGCGCCAGCTCCTCGCTGCCGAAGAGCCTCTCGAAGGCCCGCCGCGGATCGGTTTCGGGCGGCATCGGCGTTTCCGGACTGCGCCACGAGATGCTGTTGGTGTAGGCGCAACTGTAGCCCGAATCGCAGTCGCCCACCGTGGCGCTACCTTCGCAGCCCAGCTCCAGGGAAGGGAAGCGCGTGGCCCCGCCCAACGACGCCGCGGCAATCTGGTCCACCGAAATGCCGTTCTGAATATTGCGCGCCGGCGTCTTTTTCGGGTGGACTCCGGTGAGGAAGCAGGCGCTGGCGCGGGCATGGTCGCCGGCCCCGTCGCCCTGACTGTTGGCGTTGCGATGGGCCAGGCCGGAGAGCACGCAGACGTCGTCGCGCATGGCTTCGAGCGGCTTCAGAATACGCGGAAAAGTGAATTCGCGACCCGCCGCCGAAGGCGTCCACTCGTTCATGATCACGCCGTTCGGCACATAGACGAAGCTCAGGCGCAGAGGCCGCACCGCAGCCGCGCGCGCCGGCCGCATGGCGTCCAGCCACGGCAGCGCGATCGCCGCACCCACGCCGCGCAGCAAGGTGCGCCGCGATAAATGTCTGCCCGTCAAAATCATCGCGCCCTCTCCGCTATGCTGAGAATCAAACTCCTGAAACGGTAACCGTTCGCCGCACCCGACGCGGCGATCTCGGCCGCCGCCTGACGGTCCGGCCCTTCCAGCCCGCGACCCAGTCCGTAGATCATCAGCTTCTCCACCAAACAGCGCACGAACTCCGGCGACCTTTCCCGCAGGATCGCTTCGAGTCCCGCGAAGTCCTGAAACTTGCGGCCGTCGGGCAGTTGGCCCGAAGCGTCGGCGTCGCGCCACTTGCCGATCGCGTCGAAATTCTCCAGCCCGAAGCCCAGAGGGTCCATCGATGCGTGGCAGCCCATGCACGCCGGCTGCTTGCGATGCGCCTCCAATTGCTGTCGTACCGAAAGCGCCGCGCTGCCCGATTCGTCCAGCCGCGGCGCATTCGGCGGAGGCGCGGGCGGCGACGCATTCAACAGGTTGGCCAGGATCCACTTCCCGCGCAGCACCGGCGACGTGCGATTCGAATACGATGTGACCGTCAGCACTCCTGCCTGCGTCACCACTCCGGCGCGTCGCGTGCCCGTGAGGTCGACGCGTCGAAACTCAGGTCCCAAAACGCCCGGTATTCCGTAGAACGCCGCCAGCCGCTGATTGACGAACGTGTAGCGGCCGTCCAGGAAATCCAGCACGCTGCCGTCCTGCCGCACCAGATCGTCGAAGAACAGTTCCGTTTCGCGGCGCATCGAAACTCGCAGGTAGTCGTCGAATTCCGGGAAGCGCTGCACCTCCGGTTGAATCGAATCGAGCCTCCGCGTCTCCAGCCATTGGGCCGCGAAATTCTCCGCCAGCCGCGACGATTTCGGATCTTTCAGCATGCGCCGCACCTGCGCCCGCAGCACGTCGCTTTGCGTCAGTTTGCCCGACTCGGCCGCCCTCAGCAGTTCCTCATCGGGAATGCTGCTCCACAGGAAATACGACAGGCGCGACGCCAGCCCGTACGTTCCTCTTTCCACGCGGAACAGGAAATACGGCGAGACCAGAATCGCCTGAATGGCCGTAGCGATGGCTTCGTCGAAACCGCCGCCGCCAGCCTGCACTTGGGCGGCGAGGCTCGTCAACCGATCGACCTCTTCCGCCGTGACGCGACGCCGGAAGGCCCGCCGCGCCAGGTTGCCGACGATCGTACGCGCGCAGGCCGCCGTATGCTCGCCGCAGGTGTAGACCAGTCTCTTCGACTCGGCCGAAGCGCCCGTGGCGCTGTCGAATGGCCCGGCGATCTCCAGATAGTTGAAGCGCGCGTTGAGGCCGCCGGGAAAGCCGCGGAACGTCAGCGAGACCACGTGCTCGCCGCGCGCCACTTGAGTGCGCGTCTCCAGTTGCTTGTCCACCACCAGCCCGGCCGCCGCTTCCGACGTAGCCACCAGCCGGCCGTCGAGCCAGAATCCGATATGCAGCGGCTGCGAGGAATTGCCATCCAGAAAGGCGACGAAGCGGTATTCGCCGGCGGCCGGAAACGCGAACCGCTGGTGCATCGAATTGGTGAGACTGAGGCCGCTCTCGTCGAGCGCGCCCGGCGCGAGCACCATCGGTCCGCGACGCGGCGTCTGAAATCGCTCCACCGCCGGACGCAGCGCCGGAGGACCGAAGACCGCCTCCCGTGCCACCCGCTCGCCTGCCGCCATGTACCGTTCCATCAGCAGCGGCGAAATCGAAAGCGCGTCCGCGATGTTGTCGAAGCCGTAGCCCGAATCGTCCTGCGGAAAATCAGCCGACGCCTGCACGTCCACGCCCAGCAGGTCGCGGACGGAGTAGTTGTATTCCGAGCGATTCAGCCGGGGCTGCGCGGCCGCCAGGCAGAATATCGGGATGAAGAGCAGGAGCGTGCGCAGGATATTCCCCTGCTGGCCATATTAACAGGCGCGGCTTACAAGCCCACGCTCGCCAGCGCCGCTTTGATTTTCGCCGGCTCCTTCGACCCTTTCATAAACACCACCACCTTGCCATTCTTATTGATCAGGAACAGCGACGGGATGGAGTGTACCTTATATAGGCGGTGCGCCTTGTAGTTAGAATCGTCCAGCGTCTGAAACGTCAATTCGGCCTTGTCCGAGTACTTGCGCGCCGGCCCCTTGCCTTCGTCATTGACTCCCAGGATCACCAGGCCCTTGTCTTTGTACTGCTGATTCAGCGCCGCCAGCGCCGGTAATTCGCGGCGGCACGGTCCGCACCAACTGGCCCAGAAACTCAGCAGCACCGGCTTGCCGCGCAGTTCCGACAAGTGTATCTTGTCGCCGTCCAGCGTCTTCAGTTCGAAATCGGGCGCCGCCTGATTGAGCAGGGAAGAGCCGGTCTGTCCCGGGATGGGCACCGTCTCCACCAGCTTCACGCCTTTCGGCGCTTCGAATTCGAAAGTGGATTCGGGCAGCGGACCAATCTCGAATCTCGTGAAGTCCAGAGTCATCTGCACCACCGTCTTGACGGCCTCGCCCCGCATCGCCGCGGAGTAGATCATGCGGCCGACAGCCAGAGTTTCCGGGTCGATCGCGATCTGAGTGAGTATCTGTGACTTGTCCGCGGCCGGCTTAGCCAGTACTCGCAAGAGCGGCCAGTTCTCTTTCCGATTTCCGAACTTCACCGGAACCTCCCCGTGAAAATCGGCCGACTGCGCATCGGTCTGGAGTCGCCCAAGCGCCGGCATCACCATGCGGATCCAGGTTTCCGCCAGATCGCGCTCCGAGTCCGACCCGCCATCCTCGCCGCCCTGGTCCTCGGCGACGGCCGCCTCGTCCTCCGTGTATTGCTTTAACTTCGGCACCCATGCCCAGCTTTTCTGGCCGTTGGAGATCAGCACGTAGGCATCTTTCCCCGCAGCTTCGATGCGCAGGTAACTCTTGCCCGCGGGAGCGACTGCGAATTTCACCTTGGCCAGCGACAGCGTGGTGGGCCGATCGGTGCCGCGCTGCGCCACTAGCATCAGGTCGCCTTCGAATAGATACTCCTGCGCTGCCTGACACTTTGTGCCAATACTCTGGATCGTCTTACCGACATCGGGAGTTTGTGCCGTGGCGGCCGCCGCCGCGCAAATCAAGAACAGGCTGATTCGAGTCATTGCAGAAAGGAATGTAGCATGCTTCCTTTCCGCACGGGAATGATCAGCTCTGAGGACCGGGCCGCTGCAACACGGTTACCTGAACCAGTTTCTTGCCGAATAGCTTCGCTCTCCACCTGCTGGGCATGAAGATATCGATGTGCATGCCAAGTATCTTTGCCCCCGTGTCGGCAACTGTATAAGTGCCCGAGTAAGGTCCCGCATTTCTCACCCGAATGATTGTGCCCATCGGCAGCACCCTGGTGTCAGCGGCCACCACGCCCCGCTGCGCCTGCACGCCGGAACTGGTGGTGCCTTCGGTCGCGAAGGCTGTTGCCACAAACGTCCGGCTGCGTACCTGATGATGACGCCCGCGGGCAGCGGCGGGAAATGCCAATGCCGTCGCGAGGCAAATAGTTGTCAGAATCTGTTTGCTCGCCATGCCCTATACAAGTGCACTTTTGATGCCTCGCCGCGCTGCTACAATCGCTGTTTCGTGCTGAGAGCCAGTCTCGTCGCCATTCCCGCGCTACTTCTGTGTGCTTGCGATCGTTTGCCGGAAACGTTCACTGTCCCGGTACAGCGCACCGCGCTGCCCGCCGCGCCCTCCATTTCCATGAGCGATCCTCACGCGGGCGAATATCTCGCACAGGGCTTTCGCGAACACAGCGAAGGACCGTGGCGCTGGGCACATGATCATCCCGTGCTTCGCTTCCACCTGCCGCGCATGGATACCGCCACCTTTCACATGACCTTCACGCAGCCCGATTCCACCTTCCAACTCATCGGACCCCTCACGCTCACCGTCCTGGTGAACGGCCATGCGATCGATCGCGCCCGTTTCGACAAGCCCGGTGAACAGCAGTACACTCACGAAGTGGCCGTGGAATATCTCAAGCCGGACGCCGTCAACCTTGTCGCCATCGAACCCGACAAAACGGCCACACCCAACCCCGGAGAGAAACTCTCCTTCGTACTGCTTCGCGCCGGGTTCACGGAGTAGGGAAGTGCAGGCGCTTTCCATCCTCTTCGGCGCGGGCTTCACGTTCGCAGTCTGCCTGGCGCTCGGCGGTCTGCTGCTCGGCGACGCCGTCCGCGAATGGCCGGCACGCTTCATCACCGGCGCTGCGCTGCTCTCCACCGCGGTCTTCATTCTCTGCGCGGCGCACCTGGCTTACCCGTGGATCTTCCTGGCGCTCGGCGCCGCTGCCTGTGTCGCACGCTGGCGCAAAGGCCTCCAGTTCGACGTGCCCAAACTTCCCGCGACGCACCGCATTCTGGTCTTCTTCTTCATCCTCTATTTCGTCCTGTACTTCTTCAACGCCATGGCGCCGGAATCCAGTCCCGATGGCGTCACCTATCACCTGGGCTTCGTCGCCCGCTATTTCCGCGAGCACGGCTTCCGCCCCATCACGTGGAATATGTATGCCAGCCTCTCCGAAGGCATGGAGATGCTGTTCCTCTTTGCCTTTGCCTTCGGACGCCACTCCGCCGCCTCAATGGTCCACTTCGCGTTCCTCGCCGCGCTGGCCTGGCAGATGTTCTGCTTTGGACGCCGCCACGGTTTTCCGGTGGCCGGAGCCTGCGGTGCGCTGCTGGTCTTCGCCAGTCCGGTGGTGGGCATCGACGCTACCAGCGCTTATAACGACGTGGCCGTTGCGGCCGTCGCTTTCACCCTCTTCGATCTGCTACAGTCGCTCGACACCACCAAATCGCCGCGCCTTCTCGCGGCCATCGGACTCACCGCCGGATTCTGTTACGCCATCAAGTACACTGCCTGGCCCGCCGTCATTTACGCCGTCCTGTTCACGCTGTGGAAGACCCGACGTATCAAGCCCGTGCTCATCGCCGGAGTGGCCGCCGCACTCATCGTCGCACCCTGGATGGGCAAGAACTGGATGTGGCTCCAGAACCCGGTCTCGCCCTTCTACAATCGCTACTTTCCGAATCCGTACATCACCGTGGCCTTCGAAGAAGGCTACCGCAAAGACCTGCAGATGTACGACCTCACCAGCCGCAAGCAGATCCCCATGGCCGTCACCACCAGCGGCAGCCTGGGCGGCCTGCTCGGACCCATCTTTCTGCTTTCGCCGCTCGCCCTGCTGGCGCTGCGCCGCCGCGAGGGTCGCCAACTCCTGCTGGCCGCGGTCGTCTTCAGCTGCAATTACTTCAACAACATCAGTCCGCGATTTCTCATCGCGCCGCTGCCGTTCGTCGCCATGGCGATGGCCCTGGCGCTCAGCTCGATTCCCTACGCGCTATTGGCGCTCGTCATCGTGCATGCCATCATTTCCTGGCCTGCCTACATCCCGAAGTACAGCGCCCCCAACGCCTGGCACCTCTCCAAAGTGCCGTACCGCGAGGCGCTGCGCCTGAAGAATGTGGACGAGTATCTGAACTCGCACGTCATCGATTACGGCGCCGACCTCATGATTGAGCGCTCCACCACGCCCGGCGCCACCATCTTCACGTACCGGCCCATTCCCGAGGCCTACACCTCCCGCCGCATTCTGGTGAATTACCAATCGGCCTCCAACCAGATCCTGGGAGCCATCGTGCAGCAAGCCTACGACCCGCAACTCATGCCGACGTGGCGGCTGCGCTTCAACTTCCCGCGCCAACCGCTCCAGGCGTTCCGCATTACCCAGACCAATACCGCCGACGACCTCTGGAACATTCACGAGCTTCGCCTCTTCGATGGCACCGGCGAATTGCCGCGCCGTCCTGAGTGGCGGCTCACCGCGCAGCCCTATCCCTGGAGCATCCAGGAGGCCTTCGATAACAGCCTGATCACCTTTTGGCGCTGCGGCGAAACCGCGCGGCCCGGCCAGTTCGTGCGCGTGGATTTCCATGGCAGCGAAACCCTGGACAGCCTGCTCATCGAGACCGCTCCCGATCAGCCCGGCATCCGCCTCAAACTGGAAGGCCTGACCGCTGCCGGCCAGTGGATCGGGCTCGGCGGACCTCCGCAAGTCAGCGACGCCGCTCCGCCGCTGGGACTGCGCCGCGCCTCCATGGCCGAACTGCGCCGCCGCGGTGTGGATTACATCCTGACCTTCGGCGATGAACGCGAGACCCGCGACCTGCGCGCGTACCCCGAGCGCTGGGACATCCGCGAGATCGCGCATGATAAGGAGACGAAGCTCTTTCAACTGCCATGAAACTATTCCTCGGAGTCGATGGAGGCCAATCCGGCACCACCGCGCTGATCGGCGATCAGACCGGCCGCATTCTGGGCGAAGGCGAGGCCGGACCCTGCAATCACGCGCAAGCCGGCGAAGGCCGCGCCAAACTCGAGCGCGCCGTCGGGGCCAGCCTCCGACAGGCCTGCGAGGCCGCCTCGCTCAATTGCGACACGGTCCACTTTGCCGCCGCCTGCTTCGGCATGAGCGGAGGTCCCGACGATAAGCAGGATATCCTCGCCGCCATTCTGCGTACCGACCGTTTGCTGGTGACCACCGACGCGGTCACGGCTCTGGCCGGAGCCACTGCCGAAGGGCAGGGAATTATCACCATCGCCGGCACCGGCTCCATCGCCTTCGGACGCAATGCCGAGGGCGTCACCGCGCGCGCCGGCGGCTGGGGCTACATTTTCGGCGATGAGGGCGGGGCATTCGACCTGGTCCGCCAGGCTCTCCGCGCCGCCCTGCGCATGGAGGAGGGTTGGGGTCCGCCCACCGCGCTGCGCGCCGTACTGCTGGAGGCCACCGAGTCCGTCAGCGCCAACGTCTTGCTGCATCGTTTCTATACCGACCAGTGGCCGCGGTCGCGCGTGGCCACGCTGGCGCGCCTGGTGGATGATGCCGCGGTCAATGGCGACGGCGTCGCTCTCGAGATCGTGAATCGCGCGGCCATTGAATTGGCGCTGCTCGCCGCCTCCGTCCGCGGACAACTCTGGAAATCCGGCGACCCGGTCAGCGTCGCCTACATCGGCGGCGTCTTCGAGAGTCAGACGCTGCGGCAGCGCTTCCGCATGCTGGTGGAACTGGAGGATGGGAATCGCTGCGGCCCGCCGCTGCACGGTCCGGCCGAAGGCGCGCTGTTGGAAGCCTATCGTTCCAGTGGTGTGCGGGTCGAATTAAAGCGGTAGAATCGTTGCAAAGGAGCCGGATCTGATGCGGATCTCGCGGGTTCTCTGGGTCTCCACATGGGTGCTGTTCGCAACGGTCGCTTCGGCGCAATACCCGGGCCAGTATCCGCCCGGACAGTATCCGCCCGGCCAATATCCACCCGGTCAGTATCCGCCCGGACAGTATCCACCCGGTCAGTATCCGCCCGGCCAGTATCCGCCGGGTCAGTATCCCAACACGTATCCCACGCGCCTGCCCGGCGGCATCCCGGTCAACCTGCCGGTGCCCGAAGTCAAACTGCCCAAGAGAGACTCCAAGGATAAAGGCGGCGCCGGACCCAGCCTCACGCTGGCGCCGGTCGACGGCACCCTCCGCAAGTTGGGCGATAAGGACCTGTTTCTCCAGACCACCGGCAAGACCGTGCTGCGCTTCCGCCTGCTGGCCAAGACCCAGTTCCGCGATAAGCAGGGCGCGGCCATCCGCGATTCGCTGCTGCATCCCGGAGATCAGCTTTCCGTGATGGTGAATCCGGACGATCCGGAGACCGCCATCCGCGTGGTCTTCCTCCACGAGGGCAGCGAGTCGGATAAGAAGGCTGCCGATCGATCCATCTCCGATGCTCGCGCGCCGGAGGCCAAGGACCTGGGGAAGGCCCGCACCGTGGCGGAACCGGACGCTCCGGAGCCCACCTATACCGAGCCCGCGCCCACGGCCGCTGCGCCCACGGCCAGCGCGCCCGATTCGTCTCCGGAGACTCCGGGGCCGCCGCGCCTCACCACCGATTCGGCCATCCTGAGCGACGCTCGCGCCGCCGCCCACAACTACACCGCAACGCTCCCCAACTTCCTGGCCGACCAGAAGACCACGCGCTATTTCAGCGGCGGCTGGCCGGCATCCTGGAGCGAGATCGACGTGGTCACCGCCACCGTGGCTTACGCCAATGGCAAGGAAGACTATCGCGACATTCAGGTGAACGGCAGCCCCACGCGGGTTCCGCCGGAGCGCAGCGGGTCGTGGTCCACCGGCGAATTCGCCACCACGCTCGAAGACGTCCTATCGATGGTCACGAACGCCAATTTCCGGCGGCGGGGCGAGGATAGGGTGGCCGGACGTCCGGCCTTCGTCTTCGACTATTCAGTGGCCCAGCCCAACTCGCACTGGACGCTGGTTTCGCCCGACGGCCGCAATTACAATCCGCCGTACGAGGGCGCCATCTGGATCGACCGCGATAGCCGGCGCGTCCTGCGCATCGAGCAGCGGACCACGTCCATGCCGTCCGATTTTCCGCTGAAGCGCGCGGAATCCACCATCGAGTACGGCTTCGTGAAGATCGAACAGGCAACGTATCTGCTGCCGGTGCTGAGTGAGAATCTCGGCTGCATGAGCGGCAGCGGAAGTTGTAGCCGCAACTCCATCCATTTCGAGAATTACCGCAAGTTTTCGGCCGACTCCACGATCAAGTTCGATAAGCAGTTCGCAGGGCAACTGCTGTCACATTAGGAGCTTCATGAACTACTACGCGCGCCTGCAGCATACCGGCGGAAGTTGGTTTCCCGGCGACACGACGGTCTTGGGCGAGTCGTGCATCCAACTCACTTCCTTGAAACTGGACCTGTCCAAGCGGCTGATCACCATCGTTCCGCGCAATCCGGCGGTGGATGCCGTGTTCTTCGCCAAGGCGTTAGTCAGCGGCGAGCATCTGCCGCATGTCGAAATCGAAGCCACGGAGATCGTGGCCTACACGCAACACCTGATGGTCAAGCACCTCTTTACCAATTCGGTGATTACGAAGTACGGGCGGACTGGCAACATGGCTGGTCCTCAGATGGCTGCGGTGCAGGTCGAGTTCACCTTCGAAAAGATGACGGTGGTCTACGGGCCGCCCTTCATCCAGTCGCCAGGACTCACGCAGCCTCTGCTCTTGCTCTGAAGCTTTGGTTCCGACAACAGATAACGTGTCTGGTGGTGTGTTCGGGTCTGAGTCCGCGGGGGCGGGCTGCGTCATGGGTCGGTCCTTTCAATCGCGTGTTGCATGGCCGATTGTTCCGACTTCAGCGGTTGGTGCAGGGCGGCGGGGCGGCAGCCTTTGCCGGCGTCGGTCGATACGCTCGGCTATAGGTCCGGTGTGGCTGGTCGGTCAGCTGGCCTTCTTTTCGAGGGCTTCGAGGCGGCGGCGTAGGTCGAGAATTTGCGCCTCCATGGTGGCTTGCTGGTCGCCGCGTATGCGGTCGTTGCGGTCGGCCCACGTGTTGAGAATCGTGGTGCTGCCTTGCAGGAGGGTGAGCATCTCCGTGCTGCGGTCGAGGCGGCTGTGGATCGTCGTAAATTGGCGGTCGAGTCCGGCGAATCGCTCGTTGACCTCGCGGCGGAAGGCGGAGATTTCTCCAGCGACGGTTTCGACGGCGCGGTCCTGGTTCTCTCGGAGGCGCTGCTCGGTAGCGGTGAGAAGTTCGGCAATCTCGGCTTTGTCTTCGGGCGTCATTTCTGGGGCGGTCCTTTCATCCAGTGTAGTTCACTCCCCTACGGGGTGTAGGGGAGTCAGGGGTTGAGTTCGGAAGCGGCCTTGGGCAGCTGCCGGCGTGCGAGGTCGATCAGTACGCGGAGTTCTGCTTCTTTCAGCGTGGGCGCGACGTCGGCGAGAGCCGCAATTGCGGCGGTTCCGATAACAGATATTATGTCAAATTGTGGTCGTGGGTCAAAAAAAGGGCCCGGTCCCCGCTGATCGGATCGAGCCCATGGGAAGAAACTGCAACCTTTAAGAACCTAGCGCCGGCCCCGATTGTTATTGCCTCCGGACGAGTGGCTGCCACCGCCACCTCCGCCTCCGGACGGCCGCGAATTGCCTCCGCCTCCGCCACCATTGCTCCGCGGCGCGCTGTAACTCGGCGCGCTTCTTTGTTGCTGCGGAACGCTATAGCGCGGTGCGCTGTAACTCGGGGCGCTCCTTTGTTGCTGCGGAGCGCTATACCGGGGCGCGTTATTCGACGGCGCGTTGTACCGGGGCGAGTTGTTCGACGGCGCGTTATAACGCGGCGCCGATTGTTGACGGCTATTGTTCGGCGTTCCGAACCTCTGTCCGTTGGCGTTGCCTGCATTGCCGTTGGACGGCGTGCCAAACCGCTGCCAGCCTCCCGAATTGGGAGCCTGCGACGGCCTGGTGTTTTCCATCGCCGGATTGCTTTGGGGCGCGCGAGCCGCATTGCCGGAAGGCTCGCCGAAACGTCGCCATCCACTGTTGCCGGCGGCGCCATTCTGGCTGGGTCGAGCCGCCTGGGGCGCCGACCGCATCTGGTTCTGGGCAGCCGGGGCGCGGTTCGCCGCCGGCGTCCCACCATTGGAGGTTACACCCATGGCACGCTGCTGCTGGCTAAACGGAACGCGCTGAGCAGCTTGCACCTGCTGATGTGAGAAGAACCTTGTATTCTCGTTGGTCCTCGGCGTAAAGGACGCCGCGTGGTTTGCGTAATGCAAGTTGGCGCTGCTGGGGGCGATGGGCATCTGGCCTCTCACCAAGCCGGCGGACCGAACCTGCTCTCCCGATACCCTGCCGACGCTGCTGAAGCGGCCGGCGCGGAAGTCTCCGGCTCCGACGCCCGAGATTCCATTGCCGATGCGAGCATTT
>DASZMZ010000266.1:0-3055 GCA_035551455.1 Candidatus Sulfopaludibacter sp. | reverse complement strand
AGTGGGAACGGGTCAACCGTTCGATTCCACGCATTGTGGACGTGCTGCCGAATGGTCCCCAGAGTCATTCGACTGTTCAGGTTTTCCTGGCGGGCGGAGTTCCAGAAGTGATGCTGCACCTTCGCCGCGCCGGCGTGCTGCACACCAAGACAATGACGGTTTCGGGCGAAAGTCTGGACGCCATGCTCGACTGGTGGGAGCAATCGGAGCGCAGAAACAGGTTCCGGGCGAAGCTGATGGAACTGGATGGCGTCGATCCGGGTGATGTCATCATGTCGCCGGATACGGCGCGCTCGCGAGGGCTTACTTCAACCATCTGCTTCCCTGTCGGCAATCTTGCGCCGGACGGTTCGGTGGTCAAGAGTACTTCAATCGATCCGAGCATGGTGGATGAAAGCGGAGTCTACCGGATTTGCGGGCCGGCGCGTACGTTTGTCACCGAGCACGACGCGGTCGCCGGGATAAAGGACGGCAGGATTAAGGAAGGCGATGTGATGGTGTTGATGTGCCGCGGGCCGATGGGCACCGGGATGGAAGAGATTTACCAGATCACTTCGGCGCTCAAACATTTGCCGTTCGGGAAGTATGTGGCGGTCATCACGGATGCACGCTTCAGCGGGGTCTCAACAGGGGCCTGTCTGGGGCACGTTTCTCCGGAGGCCTTGGCGGGCGGTCCGCTGGGAAAGGTGCGAGACGGAGACATCCTGGAGATCGTCATCGATCGCATGAAGCTGGAAGGCAAAGTGAACTTCGTGGGCGAAGGTGAGGAGCGCTTTGACGCGACGGAGGGGGCGCGGAGACTGGCTTCGCGGCCGAGGCGCACCGATTTGAGGCCGGACGCCGAGTTACCGGACGATACGAAGCTCTGGGCGGCGCTGCAGCAGGTAAGCGGGGGAATCTGGGGCGGCTGTGTTTATGATGCCGATGCCATTCTGGCGCGCCTGAGCCTGTGATCCGCATCGTGCTTCATGCGTTCGTAGAGGAAGCGGACCAGGTAAAACGAACAGCCGACTGCGACCGCGAGCACCGCATTCATGACCAGAACGGAAACGGCGGTGGTCAGAAAGCCGAGCGCATCCGTGCGGCTCATGCGCGGCAGCCGACGCCAGGTTCCCCATTCCAGCAGGCAGATACCGATATAGGCGGTCACGCCGGCGAGCGCCGGAATCGGGATATGAGAGATGAATCGGGAGCCGAGCACGATAGCCGCGAGAATGAACACGCCATGGAACAGGTTGGCCATGCGGGTTGAGCCTCCGCAGCGGACCGCGGCCAGGCTCCGCGCCGGAATCCCGACGCTCATGGGTGCAGCAAATACACCGGCGATCATGTTGGCGACACCATAAGCGCCGAGTTCGGCGTCGGCATCGTCGGCCGACATGGGGCGGTGGCGTCCGCGGAAGTGTTCCACCACGCGCGAGGTAATGAGCAGGTTTACGGCCGAGACGAACGCCAGGCCGAAGGCGGCCGGGATTACTTTCGCAACGTCGGCCGGAGTCCAGGAAAATGCCGCGAAGGGAGGGATTTCGAGTGGCAGATTTCCGACTTCGCGCTGATGCAATCCGAACAAAAGCGCAATGCCGACAGCGGCGAGGACGCCCAGCAGCGGGGCCGGGGCGCGAGGGATGAAGCGGGCACACAGCAAGCCGACGATCACGACCGCGCCGCCGATGATGAACGCGCCGGGCTGAGCACGTCCGATCAGCCGCAAAACCTGCCAGCTTTGATAGAGCATGTTGTTGGAGGTGCGATCCACAACCGCCTGCACGCCCAGCAGCACGCCGAGCTGCGAGAGAATCATCATGGCACCGATACCGCAGGAGAAGCCGGTGACGACAGCGTGAGGCACACGCTGGATGTAGCGCCCCAACTTCAGGACGCAAAACATCATCAGGAACACGGAGGCACCCATGCAGACCTTCGCCGCGCCGCCGGGACCCTGGAGACGAACGGCCTGCGAGATGAAAGGAACAGTGGCGCTGGCCGCGCCGCCGATAAGCACCGGATTGCGGCCAAGCAAAGCCGTGACGGGAGCAGTGGCGATGGAGGTCACCAGCCCAAGGACGGGCGGGAGGCCCATCATGCTGGCCATAGACAACCCATATGGCAAGGCAATGAGGGCCGCAATCGCCCCACCAGACACGTCGCCGCCCAGCCTGCGCCAACTGTAGCGAAAGCGGAGATTCAAGAGGATGTCTCGGTTCGAGATGTAGCGTCGAACTTAGACGTTGTAGGACTTGGCGAATGCCTGCTTAAACTTCGCCATATCGTCCTTGCTTCCCACGGTGATCCGGACCCAGTTCGCCCAAACCGGCCACACACGCCCGATATAGACCTTCTGAGAGGCCATATCCTTGTAGAATTCCATGCCAGGTCGCTTTACGTTGACCATGAAGCAGTTGCTTTGGGACGGGATGAACTCGACGTTCTTGGAGGTCAGCCAACTGAAGGTATCTTCGCGGATGTCACCGATGATCTTGCGCCGCTCCGGAACCAGGGTTTTTGAGTTCACGCTGGCAGTAGCAGCGGCCATCGCGGTGATCGGCATCGCACCGGCGCTGAACTGTGTGATCTTGGCAAGGATGTCGGGCCGGGCATAGGCGGCGCCTGCGCGCAACCCCGCCATTCCATAGATTTTGGAAAAGGTGCGAAGGACGATGACGTCTTTATCCTGAGCGACCATGTCGCTACACACCACGGCGTCTTTCGAGAGGTGGATGTAGGCTTCATCGATCATTACCACGGCATCTTTGGGCTTATTTGCCACAAGATATTCAATATCTTTACGGCTGGTAAGAGTGCCGGTGGGGTTATTGGGATTGCAGACATAATACAGGCCGCCATTGGGGGCGGAAGCCAGCATTGCCTTAACGTCGTGGTCCCAGGTACCCTTGCGCAGAGGAACATTGACGACGCTCGCACCTATATACTTCGCGGCGCGCTCACCGGCTTCATAGCCCGGATCGGCTTTCACGAAGGGACGGTCCTTCGAACAGAATGCGAGCACGGACTGGTGAGGCGGAGCGCTGGAGCCGGCGAAGATCTCGACGTAGCT
>DASZMZ010000265.1:0-8876 GCA_035551455.1 Candidatus Sulfopaludibacter sp. | reverse complement strand
GTGGCCCGATCGCATCTTCAACGGCCGCCATCCATTGAAGGGCGCGAACAGCGAACGAGTCACCATTCCCAAGCCGTACGAGACCGAACTGCAGACGGTGATCGCAGCGCTCGGCGATATGAAGCAGTCTTCCGTTCGGTGGGAAAATGCGGGGACGCGAAACACGGGCGTGTTAGTTTCGGACACCATGATGTTCCAGCGCGCGGACCCCAAGCCCTCCGACACCAACCTGGGATCGTTTCACGGACTGGCGATGCCGTTGGTGAAGCGCGGCGTGCCCGTGGAGCCGGTGCAAATCGAAAGCGCGACGGCGCCCGGTTTTCTGGATCGATACAAGCTGTTACTGCTCACGTACGAAGGGCAGAAGCCGCCGAAACCCGAGTTCCACGCCGCGCTCGCCAAATGGGTGAAGGCCGGCGGCGCTTTGGTGGTGGTGGACGACGATAGCGATCCGTACAACGCCGTTCGCGAGTGGTGGAACACCGCGCCGAATTCCTTCAAGACACCGCGCCAGCATTTGTTCAAGCAGCTTGGTTTACCGGAGGATGCCACCGGGCTGCACAAGGTGGGACGGGGCGTGGTGGTGCGCGAAACGCTCTCGCCGGCGGCCCTGACTTATCGGGAAGACGGCGCGGAGACGGTGCGCAAGAGCGTGCGGCAGGCCGCCGCCGCGGTCAAACTGGCCTGGAGCGAGACCGATTCGCTGGTGCTGCGGCGCGGTCCCTATGTGATTGCGGCGGGGCTGGATGAATCCACTCCTGGAGCGAAAACCTTTGTCCTGCACGGCCGGCATCTGAATCTTTTCGATCCCGAACTCGGCATACTGACCGACGTCACGATCACTCCCGCCAGTCGCATGCTGCTTCTGGATTTGAGCAGTGTCAAACCCTCCGACTTCCGGGTGGTGGCGGCCGCCTGCCGGGTGCGCGACGAGAAGATTGACGGCAAGACGCTGCAATTCCACGCCGACGGAATCGGGAATACGAATAGCGTGGCGCAGATTGCCGCGCCTTCGGCTCCAGCGCAGGTATTAGTGGGCGGCGAACCGCTGGACGCGACGAAGTATGATTTTTCGGGAGGCATGCTGCGATTGAGGTTTCCAAATTCCGTGGAGCCGCAAACCGTGGAGGTGCGACTGGCGAAGTAGGGAGCGAGCACTGTCGAGTTAGCGGGGGCTGCGGGCGCCGTGGCGAGTGAGGATCTCAAGCGTACGGTCGATGGGGAGAGCCTGGACGGTGTGGCCGTTGCTGGTGACCGTGTTGGCCTGGAGGAGCGAGTTGTAGATGGCTTCTTCGGTGGCATCGATCACCGCGACGAAGAGGGGCGACATATCGTCGTTGGCGACCAGTTTGGCCGGATTGCGATTGGTGGAGAATGCAATGCCGTAATCGCCGCTGCCGTTGGAGCCATCGGCACCGGTGCGGGCGAGGCCGAACATGGTGCGCGCGGCCATGCGGCGCAGATTGCGAGCATCCACCGGAGCGTCGGTGGCCACCAGCAGGATGATGGAGCCTTTGCCCGAGTTGGGACCGCTTTCGCGCAACTCGCGCCCCACGGGCGCGCCGTTCATACGCAGAGTGCCGCCGAAATTGGACTGGACGAGAACTCCAATCGTGTAAGCGCCCACTTTGCGGGAGGCCGTGCCGATGCCGCCTTTAAAGCCGAAGGCCACGGTGCCCGCGCCGGCGCCGACCGCGCCTTCTTCGACCGGGCCATCGTGGGCCGATTCGATGGCATGGCGGACCTCGGCGGTTCCCACATGGCGGCCGCGGATATCGTTCAGGTAACCATCGTTGGTCTCCGCCACCAGCGGATTGATGGAGAGGACGCGCTCATTGCCGGGCAGGGCCAGCATGAAATCGAGGAGCGCATCGGCCACGCGCGGCACATTCAGCGTGGACGTCAGGGCGATGGGAGTTTCGATCTCGCCGAGTTCTTCGATCTGCGTGGAGCCGGCCAGTTTGCCGAAACCGTTGCCGACGAAGACGGCGCCCGGCACCTTCTCGCGAAACAGGTTGCCGCTGTGCGGCAGCACGATGGTGACGCCGGTGTGTACGTTCTCGCCGCGGATCACGGTGGTGTGGCCGACGCGAACGCCGGCGACGTCGGTGATGGCGTCCAGAGGACCGGAGGGCAGCGCGCCGATGACGAGGCCGATATCCTGCGCGCGCGGACGTTTGGCGGGAGTTTGCGCGGTGGCGATAGCAAGAGCGGCGAGAGCAGCGGCGAGGAGTCTCATGGCAGGTAGCGCGCGAGATCGTCTGTGCGGAAGCCGTGCGCGTACGCGGCATCGCGGGAAATCCGGTTGGTGCGGACCAGGTCGGCCAGCGACTGCTCCATGGTCATCATGCCTTCGCTTCTGCCCACGGAAATCTGCGAGCGGAGCTGATGGTCGTCGCCTTTGCGGACGAGCGCGCGGACGGAGTCGGTGGCGATCATGACTTCGGTGGCCGGCCAGCGGGAAACGCCGTCGAGTCCGGGCACCAGTTGCTGGGCGATGATGGCGAGCAAGGCGAGCGAGAGTTGCTGGCGCATCTGTCCCTGATTGGTTGCGGGGAAGGAATCCAGAATGCGGGCCGTGGCCTGTATGGCGTCGTTGGTGTGCAGAGTGGAGAGCACCAGATGGCCGGTTTCGGCGGCGGTGAGGGCGGTGGCCATGGTTTCGGCGTCGCGCATTTCGCCGACCAGGATGACGTCGGGAGTCTGGCGCATGAGGCTGCGCAGGGTGATGGCGAAATCCGGTGTGTCGCGGCCGACTTCGATCTGCTCGATGATGCACTTGCGATTCGTATGCTGGTATTCCACCGGGTCTTCGATAGTCACGACGTGCTTCTGATACTTGCCGTTGATGATATCGATGAGGGCGGCGAGCGTGGAGCTCTTACCGCAGCCGGTGGGTCCGGTGACCAGTACGAGTCCCTGCCGGGAGTCGGCCAGTTTGGCGAGGCTGGGCGGGAGGTGCAGCGATTCGAGGGACGGGATGCGCGAAGGCA
This sequence comes from Candidatus Sulfopaludibacter sp., assembly GCA_035551455.1. Taxonomy (GTDB): domain Bacteria; phylum Acidobacteriota; class Terriglobia; order Bryobacterales; family Bryobacteraceae; genus Sulfopaludibacter. The sequence goes on along the minus strand of DASZMZ010000265.1, from coordinate 5,883 downwards.
GCAGGCGAATGCTGGCCGCGAGCGTGCCGCGCTGATAGTGGATATTGACGCGGAAGCGGCCGAGGTTTTCGCGCATGAAGCTGAGGTCCACCGATTTGCGCTTGTGGAGTTCCTCGAGTTGCGGATCGTCCAGGAGGGGCAGCACGAGGTTGCGGACTTCTTCGGCTTCGAGCGGGGCGCGCGAAGTGGAGGTGAGCACACCATAGACGCGGAGGACGGGAGCGGCGCCCACCACCAGCAGGACGTCGGAAGCCCCGCTCTTGACGGCGAAAGCTAACAGTTGATCGAGCGATGCGGTGGAGGCCGGGGTGTGAATGGCGGTGGCGCGCTGCTGGCTGGGGGCCGCGCGGTTCAACTCGGCGACTATTTTGGAAAGTTCGGAATCGTACTCGCCCATTTCTCTATGGTAGCGTTCAGGCGGCTTGCGACGGCGCGGCTGCGGGGGCGACCGGGAATCCATCGAAGACCTGGGTCAGCAATTCCACCATGGCGACATCCGAACGGGTGCGCAGCAGAGTTGCCTGCACGGGCGCGGGCAGAATTCGCCAGGGGACGCGGCCATACTCCGCGGAGACCTGGGATTGGAGATAGCGAATGGAAGCCAGATGGGTCTCCAGTGTCTGGCGACTCGGCAGGCGGCGATCCGGCATGGTTTCAATGAGACCGAGAATCGAGCGGCCGAGCGGGATGAACTCGGACCGGTGCAACTGTTCGACAGGCTGGCAGCTCTTTTGGGTGAGCGAATCGACGAGCGCGTTCTCCAAGGCGGCCCATGCCATATCGACAGAGGCGGGATGCGAGCGGCGGAGGGCGGCTTCCGCGGCGGGCTGCACTTCCTCGGCAGGCAAGACGCGCAGAAACACCAGATTGAGCCAGGTACGCACGTCATCGGTCTCCCAACTGGTGGCGCGCCACTGGCGGCCGAAAATCTCGAAGCCCTCGGGAAATCGCGCAGTACCTTGCCAGTTGATTTGAGTGTCGGGCCAGGGCAGCCTGAGTTTGGCGTGGTCCGCCGAATAGTCGAGTCGCAGACGCGCCGCGGGCTTGTAGACCAGCCAATTCTGTTCGCCGCTCTGCAGGCTATCCGACTCCCAGCAGCGGCCGTCCAGGGTCACGATGAGGGAGGCGATGTGGACGGGCTCCGTCTCCAGAATCTGGCGCGCCTGCGCGGGGTGAATGGGAACTTGCACCTGTTCGCCTTCCGGACCGGGCACGAGGGCGGCATGGCGTAGGGCGTTGGCGAAATCGGCGGGAAGAGTCGAGCCGGGGGGCGCGGGCAGGAGAATGGCCGGCAGGACGGGTAGCTGCGGGGCGTCGGTGCGGCCGAGCAACGCGAGCACGATGTCGACGAACATCTCGGCTTCGGCGGGGTAGACGTCGCGCGGCGAAAGCAGTCCTGGCTGCAGCAGCATTTCGAGGGTCTGCGACGAGAGGCGTTCGCGGATCAGCAGGCGCTCCAGGGATTTGCCGACGGCGAGAACGGGGATGGAGGGGTCGCTTTCCTCCACCAGGAGGGAGGCAATTTCGGCGGGGAGCCACTCGTTGAAGAGTCGGCGTAAATAGGGTGCCAGACGATCGGCGGCGAAATTCGCTCGGCGCGGCTCAATGCGCGGGGGCAGGGGGTGCGGCGCCTTTCCAGATACGATGTGCGACTGCTGAATCCAAGTCTGGATCTCGGTGAGCGCAGTGCTCGAAGGTACGTTCCATTCCGGTTCGGCGAGGGCCTGCTGGAGGAGGTGATCCAGTTCCTTCCACCAGGCGCGGTCGTGAGCGGCGGCATAAACGGTCTTCAGCCAATAGGATGCGAGGACCGGCATGGTTTCGGGGTAAAGGCGGCGGCGCATGCGGTCGAGCAGCGCTTGAAAGTCGGCTTGAGGGTGCGGCCTCACGGTAGATTTGACGAGAGGAGCGGCGGTGATGTTGCAGAGAAGAAGGCAGGGCCGGCGCGACAGCGTACGATAGTTCTCGATTGGCGGCCGAGGCGCTGAGGATAACTCGGGTTTGCGATACCATGCAGTGATTGAAACTGCTGATTTTTTCGGACATTCACGGCGATTGGAAGCGACTGGAGCAGTTGCTTGCCATGGAGGCCGACTACTATATTGCGGCCGGCGACCAGGTGACCTGGGCCAAAGGCATGCGGGGCTGCGGTGAGGTGCTGAAGACGCGCGGCGAGAAGGTTTGGGTGCTACCCGGCAATCACGAATCGGCGTCGCAGGTGGCGGAGATGTGCGACCAAAACGGGCTGCACAATTTCCACGAACAGCACTTCGCGGTGGGCCGGTGGAACGTCGCGGGGCTCGGGTATTCCAGTCCTACGCCTTTCAACACGCCGGGCGAATACTCCGAGCCGCAGATGGCGGAGCGGCTGAAGCCATTCGACACGTTGGAGCAGCTGGTGCTGATCTGTCACGCGCCGCCGTACGGTACGAAGCTGGACCAGATCCGGCCGGGGCTGCATGCCGGATCGCGAGCGGTGCGCGAGTTTGTGGAGCGGAAGCAGCCCGTCTACTTTTTCTGCGGCCACATTCATGAAGCCGAAGGAGTGGTGGAGCAGATGGGCTCGACGCGCGCGCAGAACGTTGGAAAAGCCGGGTATTTGTTAGAATTGGATTGAACCCCGCCATGACATTGGAAGAACTAGAACGCGCATATCAGCCTCTCCGCGACCAGGCACTGGCCGTGCGGAGGTATCTTTGACGCACCCGCGCAGAAGCTGAAATTAGCCCAAACAGAACAGCAGATCTCGGCGCCCGACTTCTGGAATCAGCCGGAGAAGAGCCAGAAGGTGATGCAGGAGCGTAAGCGCCTGGAGGAATTCATCGGGCACGACGAGCGCATCCGCGCGATGACGGACGATCTGGACACGCTGTTCGAACTGGGCCGCGAGGGTGAGAGCGTCGGCGGCGATATCGACCGCGACCTGAAGGTGTACGGCGAACTGCTGGACCGGCTGGAGACGCAGATGCTGCTCTCCGGGGACAATGCCGCACGCAGCGCCATCGTCACGATTCATCCCGGGGCCGGCGGCACGGAGAGCCAGGATTGGGCCGAGATGCTGCTGCGCATGTACCTGCGATGGGCCGAGCGGCAGGGCTTTCCGACGGTGATTACGGATCGTCTGGAGGGTGAAGGCGCGGGCATCAAATCGGTGACGTTCGAGGTGAACGGCGAGAATGCGTACGGCATGCTGCAATCGGAAATCGGCGTGCACCGTCTGGTCCGCATCTCTCCGTTCGACGCCAACGCGCGGCGGCATACGTCGTTCGCTTCGGTGTTCGTCTATCCGATGGTGGACGACGAGATCAAGATCGACATCAAGCTGGAAGACTTGCGCATCGACACGTTCCGCGCGTCGGGCGCCGGCGGACAGCACGTCAACATGACGGATTCGGCGGTGCGCATCACGCACTACCCGACCAACATCGTGGTGCAGTGCCAGAATGAGCGGTCGCAGCACAAGAATCGCGATAGCGCGATGAAGCAATTGCGAGCGCGGCTGTACGAGCACGAGTTGGAGAAGAAGCGCGAGGAGACGCGCAAGACGGAAGACTCCAAGCTGGAGATCAATTTCGGCAGCCAGATTCGCAACTACGTGCTGGCGCCGTATCGTCTGGTGAAAGACCTGCGCAGCAAACTGGCGCTGGGCGATGTGGATCGCGTGCTGGAAGGCGATTTGGAACCATTGATCCACGCCTGGCTGGTGTGGCGCAAGACGGGCAAAATCGCCGGCGACGCGAAGGACGATTTGCCGGAGTGAGCATAGAGCACGCGGCTGCGCTGATTCGCGAGGGGAAGCTGGTGGCGTTCCCCACGGAAACGGTATACGGCTTGGGCGCGAACGCGTTGGACGCCGAGGCGGTGGCGCGCATCTTCCAGGCCAAGCGGCGTCCGCGTTCGAGTCCTCTGATCGTCCACGTGGCGTCGATTGAGCAGGCGCGCGAACTGGCTCTGGAATGGTCCGCGGCGGCCGAGGCTTTGGCGCGGCGCTTCTGGCCCGGTCCGCTGACCCTGGTGGTGCCCAAGCAGCCGAGCATTCCGGATATCGTCACGGCGGGACTGGCCACCGTGGGACTGCGCATGCCGGCGCATCCCCTGGCGCTCGAATTGATTCGCGCGGCGGGCGTGCCTGTGGCGGCGCCGAGCGCCAATCGATTCACGGAGCTTTCTCCCACGGCCGCGGGCCATGTGCCGTTCGACCTGGCGGATTATGTTGTGGATGGCGGGCCGGCGCGAGTGGGTATCGAATCGACGGTGCTCTCACTGGCGGGTCCGGCGGAGTTGCTCCGTCCGGGAGTGATTCCGCTGCGGGACCTGGAAGCGGTGGTGGGTCCCATTGAGATTGTGACGAGCGCGGGAGAGGGCGGCCACGCCTCGCCGGGAATGCACGCGCGCCATTACCGGCCGCAATCTCCGCTGTATCTGTGGACGCCGGGAGACACGCTCCCCGTGGGTAGCGGCGTGATGCTGCGCCTGGGCATTGAAATGCCGGCCGATCCGCTGCAATACGCCGCGGCGCTGTACGGGACGCTGCACCGGTTGGACGCTGAGCGGCCGGCCTGGATCGCCGTCGAAATGCCGCCGGATCAACCCGAATGGCAGGGCGTGTTGGATCGCTTACGCCGCGCGGCGGCCTGATCCCGGGTCGGGTGGCTGAAAGTGTTAGAACTGAGCGTTGGCGAGCGCCCGGCTGGTCTGTAGGACGGCGGCCATGACTCGTTCATAATGCATGCGCATGGGGCCGAGCACGGCGACCTTCGCAGGGAGTCCGCTGGCCATTTGCACGTTCATGCCGATGAGGGCCAGGTCCTTCATAGCGGGATGCGCATCTTCGAGGCCCACGTGTACGGCCAACTCGCCCGCAGGCTGTTCCAGGAAGCGATCCAGCAATTCGATGAGCCGCTTCTTTTCTTCCAGCGCGCGCAGCAGTTCGCGCATTTTTTCGCGCGTGAGGTGAAGGTCCAGCCCCAGCAGATTGGAAGCGCCTTCCATGTGGACTTCGGGGGACGTATCGATTTCCAGCAGCCCCTTCTGATACAGGACCTGGAGCTTTCGCATCACGGCGTCGTAGAGAGCCCGCTCTTCCAGCATGCGGCGGAGCAGTTCGCGGCGGGCGTCGCCGAGGCGCCATCCCGCGAAATTGCGATTGACGTAGTTGCGGATATTCAGCAGCTCGTCGGCGGGGGTAGGCTCGTCCAAAACGACGACGCGATTGCGCACCATGCGGTCCCGCGTCACCAGGATGATGAGGACGCGATTTTCGGCCAGCGGCACCAGTTCGATCTGATCCAATTCCTGACCAAGCGCCGGAATGGCGGCCGCGATCCCTACGTTGCGGGTCAACTCCATCAGCAGAAAACTGGAGCGCTCCACGCGGGCGCCGATCGTGTGCAGTCCGCTGAATTCCGATCGCATGCGTTCGGCTTCGAGCGGCGCGATGCGGCTGGCGGTCAGCGAACGGACGTAGAACCGGAATGCTTTCTCCGTGGGGATTCTTCCCGCCGAAGTGTGCGGCTGCGAAAGAAAACCTTCGTCGGCAAGATCCGCCATCACATTGCGGATGGATGCCGGACTCAACTCACTATTGCGGCGCTTGGAAAGCGTGCGCGAGCCAACCGGCTCGCCCGTTTCGATGTAGGCGCGCACAATGGAGGTGAGAATCTCCTGGTGCCTGATCTGGAGCGGCGCGTCCGTTCTCATGGAGTAGAATTACAAGTCCCCTACAAACGATTCTAACCGCCTGAAAGTAAAGAGGTCAATCAAGAATCTTTGATGGGTCCGATAAAGATACCCGGCAGGCCACACGTTGTGGGCCAACCGACGTCAGCCTTTCAGCGCGCCGGGCTTGCGCTCGATGGCCTTGGGCCACCAGGAGCCGGGGGT
>DASZMZ010000264.1:0-6898 GCA_035551455.1 Candidatus Sulfopaludibacter sp. | reverse complement strand
CATTCACCTGGTCGTCGCCTTCATAAGTGGAGGGCACGTGGAAGCGCGGCGGCAGGACGCCGACGACGGTGTAGGCCGCGCCATCGAGCGTGAGGGTGCGGCCGAGGGCAGCCGGGTCGCCGTGGTAATGGTTCTGAAAGTAGATGTCGCTGAGGACGGCGGTGCGGTCGTCGGTGGCGGTGAAGAGGTGGCCGGTGCGGGCCTGCGCGCCGAGCAGGTGGAAGAGTCCGGGAGATGCGAAGGCGGCTTTCACGTGGCGGGGATGATCGCCGGCGGTCTCATCGAGAGTCATGCCGCGATAGGCTTCGATATCGGAGAAGAGCGTGGCCTGCCGTTTCCATTCGAGGTAGTTGGAGTGGGCCACTTCCATGCGGTCGCCCACGGGGGCGGGCAGTCCGGGGAAGCGTTCCCAGAGGAAGACGAGTTGGGAAGGGTTGGGGTACGGCAGGGCGTCGAAGATGACGGTATTGAGGACGCTGAAGATGGCGGCGTTGGCTCCGATGCCGAGCGCCAGCACGGCGATGCACATGATGGCGTAGGCGGGGCTGGTGCGGAGGGTGTGCAGGGCGTAGCGAATATCGCGAAACAGGTGCACGCAAATATCGTATCAGAGCAGCCGCAGGCGGGTCGGGGGTTTACTCATCCCTGAGTACTTGCATGGGCTCCAGGCGCGAAGCGCGCAGTGCCGGCAGGAGTGACGCCAGCACCGACACGGCGACGACAATCGCGATCACCGCCGTGAGCGTGGTGGTGTCCGAGGGCGAGACTCCGTAGAGCATGCCCGCGAGGAGCCGGGTCGAGGCGAGGGCCAGCAGCAGTCCGGCGGCGCAGCCAAGGAGCGAGACGCGGAGACCCTGGGCGAGAAACTGGCGGATGATTTGGCCGCGCAGCGCGCCGAGAGCCAGGCGGAGTCCCACTTCACGCTGTCGCACGTTCACCAGATAGCTGAGCGTGCCATAGAGTCCGACGCAGGCGAGCAGGACGGCGGTAGCGGCGAAGAAGGCCAGCAGGATGGTGCGCATGCGATTCTCGGCATAGCCGTCGCTGATCTTTTCCGCGACGGGGGCGATGTCGTATACGGAGCGGCGCGGCTCGACCTCGCGCAACTTGCGGCGGATGGTTTCGACCATGCTTATCGGGTCGCCATGCGTGCGCGCCAGAAAATACATGCCGGGCTGGGCGGCCGAATAGCACCAATAGATGGCCGGAAACGGCGGCTGGTCGATGCCCATTTCGTGAGCGTCGCCAACGATGCCGGAGACTTTGGAAGCTTGCACGTAGATACTGCCGGGCTGCACCAGGGTATGGCCGATCGCGGAGGCGCCGGAGAAATAGCGATCGGCAAAGCTGCGGTTGACCATGGCGGTGGCCGGCTGGCCGTCGTGGCAAACATCGCCGGCCATCAGCGGAATATGCATGGTGGCGAAATATTCGGGAGAGACGACGCGGGCCTGTGCCAGCATCTTGGGCGCGGTGTCGGCGCGGCCTTCGAGGCTTTTCAACTCCACCTGAAAGGTGTTGGGAACGCCGGGGAGGGACATCGACGAGGCCGCGCTTTCGACTCCGGGGATGGAACGGAGCTGCTCCAGAATACGGGCGGTGCGCTGCCTGGCGGCCTTCTGATCGGCGGTCTCGCCCCAACTCATGCTCATTTGAAAGGAGAGCACGTGGCCGGCTTCGAAGCCTGGAGACACCTCGCCCAGCGCGTGAAGGCTGCGCAGCAGGAGTCCCGCGCCGGCAAGCAGCGTCACTGCGATGGCGACCTGCATGCTCACCAGCAGGAACTGAATGGGATTCCGCCCGCCGACGTGGGAGCGTCCGGCATGGGCCATGGAGAGCGCGAGGCTGCGGCGTGTGCCGCGCAAGGCAGGCAGCAGCCCGCAGACGAGAGTGGCAGCGACGGCGCAGGCGAGCGAGTAGCAGACGATGCGCCAATCGAGTCCGATTTCCTCCAGGCGCGGCAGGCCGTGGGCCAGCACGCGGAAGACGGAGGCAGCTCCGGCGGCGACGAAGAGGCCGAGGACCGAGCCGGCGAGCGAGAGCAGCAGCACTTCGGTGAGGAACTGATAAATCACCGAAGCGCGCGAAGCGCCCAGCGAATAGCGCACGGCGACCTCATGGCGGCGCGCGGTGGCGCGAGAAAGCAACAGCGCGGCGATGTTGATGCAGGCGATCAGCAGAAGCAGCGACACGGAGCCGTAGAGAATCATGAGGCTCTGGCGCGAGCCGCCGACCGTGATTTCCTTGAGCGGCTCAACGTTGGTCCGGAGGTCTTTATCGGACTTGGGAAATTGACGGCCGAGATCGGCCTGCACGGCGGCAAGGTTGGCGCGCGCCTGCGAGAGGCTGATTCCCGGCTTCAGACGGCCGATGACGGTGAACCAGGTGACGTCGCGGCTCTGCGCATAGGGTCCGTCAGGCGGGCTGACGCTCCAGAGATCCACCTGACCATCGGGGAAACGGAAAGAGGGCGGCATCACGCCGATAATCGGCACGGCGCTGCGGCCGAAACGCAGGGTTTTCCCAATAACGCTGGGGCTGGCGCCGAAGCGGTGACGCCAGAAGCGATCGCTGATGAGGACGGCATCGGGTCCGTTGAAACGCTCCTCCTCGGGGGTGAAGTCGCGGCCGAGCGCGGGAGAGACGCCGAGGACACGCAGAAAACGAGGAGCGACGAGGGCGCGGCTGAGCTTCTCCGGCAACTCGCCGGAGAGTTCCGAATCGTCCTGCGAGTAGTAGCCGGAGATCGCCTGGAAAGAATCGGCGAGGCGATTCCAGTCTTCCAGGCGGGCCGGCGCGACCATCGTCAGGGAAGCGTGCGCATCCACCTCGGACAGGCGCATCAACTGGTCGCCGTGAGGAAACGGCAGGGGCTTGAGGAGGACCGCATCGATGGCGGAGAAGACGGCGCTGTTGGCTCCGATGCCGAGGGCCAGCGTCACGATTACGGTGGCGGTGAATGCCGGCGTTTTGGCGAGACTGCGCAGGGCGAGGCGAAGGTTGCGGGCCAGGGCTTCGAGACCGGTGTGGATGTCCATATCGCGGGTCCTTTCGACTTGTGAGGTGTGGTTGCCGAACTGGAGGCGCGCGGTGCGGAGGGCGTCGGGGCGAGACATGCCGCCGGCTTGCAGTTCGTCAGCGCGCTCATCGACGTGAAAGTGGAGTTCGCGGTCGATGTCGCTCTCCAGGCGGCCGGAGCGAAGCACGTTGCGGATTCGGGCCAACCAAGCCATACCGTTTCCTTTCACGCGAACTGAATGACGCGCGCCACGCCGTCGGTGAGCCGCGCCCAATTCTGCTCTTCCCGGGCGAGTTGCTTGCGGCCCAGCGGGGTGAGCGAGTAGAAGCGGGCCTCGCGGTTCTTTTCAGTGGTGCCCCATTCCGCGCGGACCCAGCCATCCTGCTCCATGCGGTGTAGCGCGGGATACAACGAGCCCTCTTCCACGCGCAGCAACTGTTCGGAAACGCGCTGAATGTGGGAAGTAATGGCGTAGCCGTGGAGGCGCTTCTGGGTGGCCAGTGTCTTGAGGATCAGGAGGGCGAGCGTACCCTGCAGAATGTCGTTCTTTTTCGTACCCATAAGTAGCTATGCCTAACTATCTATGCTTATTGGACGGCGCGGGTACGAAATGGTTACGTTTACAGAGCTACTTCGATTTCGACAGTGAGTTGCGCTTCCACCTGATCCATGTAGAGAGAAACGTCGTTGGCGCCCAGGTAGAGGGGTCCGGCCTTGGCTTCTTCGATTTGGAAAACGCAGTAGCGGCCAACGGCGAAGATGGTGCCGGTGTTGTCGGCGGTGCTGCCTCCGATTTTGGCGATGAGGCAACCGAGAGGCGCGGCGGCGACGAGGGGGTCGGCGGAGCGGGCGATGTCGCGCGGGTAGCCGTCGGCGGTGCATTCGGCGGACTGGCCCTGCGCTTTCCACTTCCCGCCGGCTTGCACCTGAAGGCGGTACAGGCGTTTGGGCGCTACGAAGTCGAGCGCTTTGGACCAAACGATGCCGGCGACATTGGCGGCTTTGGCCTGTTCGGGGACTTTGACTTCTTTCAGTTTTCTCCACAAAAGGTCAGACATTACAGGGCCTCCGGAAAGAGCGTGGGTTTGGCGATGGCGCGGATGCGGTCGATCTCGGTCCGCGGAATCGCGACGGCGATGCTGCCGGAATCGGCTCCGACAATCGCTTGTATGGGGAACGAGGGACCGGCGCACGGCTTGGCGTCTTCGCAAATGTAGACTTTGGAACCGGCGTTGACGTAGGGCCGTGCGGCGCCCAGCGTCTGGGCGGGGAAAAAGAGGAGTGCGGTCTCGGGCGGCGGCGCGAGGTCGGGCGAATCGGCAACGTCGGTGGGCCAAACGGAGTCGTTGGGCTGACGGGCGCGGCGCAGATACTTACCGGCGAGTGCGGAGACATCCGCGATTCCGCGAGCGAAGACCGGCGCCGGGAAATCGGGCTTGCGCAGATCGCCCGCGGTGAGTCGAGTGTTCACGGGGAGCGGCCGGGCAGCGTGCCAGGCGGGCGCGGGAGAGTCCGCGGGCGGCGTGGTGAGGGCGGCGACCCAACTGAGGAGCAGCGGCGCTGCCAGGATCGCGGCGAGCACGTGCCACGCCGCGGGAATGCGGTCGCGGGCCACCACCACCAGCACGAACGCCGCCGTAAGGAGGAGGCTCAGGGTCATGGTTTGTAGCGCAGATTGCCCTGCTCTCCGTTGCCAATGGTGAAATCCAGCGCGCGCCAGAGGGCCCGTTCTTCTTCGAGGTCCATGGGCTGTGTGAGGTGCAGATTCGCGAGCACCTGATGGCGTAGGGAATCGAGGAGCGAGGTGATCAGGTCCTGTAAAACGCGGTAACGCTCGACTGCGGCGCCATACCAGAGCGACCAGCAGAGCAGCGGGCCGCCGAGCGCGAAGACCACGGCGGAGAGTCCATCGCCGTGCATGGCGAAGCGCGCGGCCCACAGCAGGCTCCAGGTGAGAAAAAGAAAGTACGAGGCCACCAGGAAATCCAGCTGCATTTTGGCGTCTTCCAGGGCGGGACCGAGTTTGTCGTCCTTCTGCGTGGCCTGACGGAGAGCGCCCCAGATTTGCGGGAGATTGCACTGGTAGGCGCGCATGGCGTAGGCTTCGGCCGTGAGTCCGACATTGCCGAAGGCGGTGGGTGCGATATGCTCGGCGATGCCGAAACTCGTGTTGCGCTCGGCGAGCAGGCGCGAACGTTCGCTGCGCGCGCGGCGGGAGGCGTAGTCGGTGAGGAGCGGGAGAGCGCCGGCGAGTTTCTGTAAGTCGGGCGTGACGCCGATGGCGCCGATGTCGGTGGCGAGGCTGGTGTACGCCTCGTCGATTCTCTCGTACGGAATCATGGCGTAGACGGCCTGGAGGTCCTGAAGGGCGCGGATAATGGGCGCGGCAGTGGAGGCGGGAGGCGCGGCGACGGACTTGGGAGCAGCGGCCGCAGCTTGCGCGATCTGGCGTTTCCAGGCCGGCAACTGTGCCTCGATGCGGGCGTAAATGGCGACCGACTCGTTGATGCTGCGGCTCAGGGCTTCGAAGCGTTGGCGCTGGTAACGGACACCAGCCTCGCGGAGGACGAACCAGTTTCGTCCTTCGAGAGTGCGGGTCCACAGCGGGGTGAGTGCGGCGACAATGTACGCCGAGATCCAGATGCCGATGAAGAGCGCGGCGAAGACGACAATGCGGTGAATGGCGCTGCTATTGAAGAGTTCGGCATCCAGCCAATCGTGGACTCCCCAGTTAAAGAGGTAGAGCATGAGGCCGTTGAGAAAGACGAAGAGGAGGCTGGGGATGAACGCGGCGATCAGAAAAGCGCGCGACAGAAAATCGCGCAGAGAGGTGAGGCCAGCCAGCAGAGTGCCGAGCATGAATGGGCCTTAGGGAAGGCGGCCGACGCAGAGGGGCACCACGCAATCATCGTCGCCGCCGCGAGTGTACGGGGGATAACAATGATGGAGCGGACCGTCGCAGCAATATCCGGCGGGACCGACCTGATACATCCACGCCAGACGCTCCATGCGGCTGCGGACGCGGGCGATACCGGAGAGCGAAGAGAGGAGTTCGTAGTCGCCGCCGGGAGACATCAAACTCGCGGTATGACGGCGAAAACGAATGCCGCCGGGGACCTCCCGGAGGGTTGTGTAGCCGCTGTTCCAGGCGTTGACAAGGTCGGTGTAATGGAGGAGGCGATGTTCGCCGGGGTGCTCCACGATGAGGCCGGAGACCTGCTGGTTGATGAGCGGGTAGAAAGCGTCCTTCAGGCCGGCGGTTTCGGGCATAGACGGCAGTTCGAATTCCATCATCTTGGCAAATATCTTAATGCGAGTAGGGTGCGGACGCAAGGTTCGACGGGTGCCGCGCTACCGCAGCGCGGACTGAAGAGTCCCGGTGAGGCGGAGGACATTCCAGCGGGATTTTTCCAGCGTGTATTGGGCGTCGTAGAAGGCGATCCATTTATCGCTTTCGACCAGGCGGGACTCCTCCATCTGACGCATATTGAGGCGGCCTTCCTGCATGAGGGCAAGGTTGACGTCGAGTTGAGCGCGGGCCACATCGAGATCGAGGCGTGCGACCTCGGCGGCGTTTTCAGATTTGCGCACATCGCGATACGCCTGCTGCAAGTCCCCCGTAATGCGATTGCGCGCATTGGCCATTTCCTGCTTGAGGTGATTGATATCGGCCTGCGTCTGCGCGGTATGGGCATTCACTCCGGGACTGAAGACAGGCACCTGGAAGGAGACGCCCAACTGGAAATTGTTGCGCTGAAACTTCTGGAAAAAGTCGGCATAGTTATTGAATTTGGCGAGCATGCCGTACTGCGCCACCAGATCGACCTTGGGGAGCCGGGCGGCCTTTTCGCTGCGCATTTCGAAGCCCTTGGCCACGAG
>DASZMZ010000263.1:0-9172 GCA_035551455.1 Candidatus Sulfopaludibacter sp. | reverse complement strand
GTTAGTTAGCGGTGCGGAGCCATTGCGGATTGCGTCCGATGTCCTGTAGGAAGACGATGGCCGGAGGGAGCTATCTGTCGAACGCCATTCGCGCTACGTGGCTGTCTGCTGAACTACCGGATCACGCGGCGCCTCCACGCACGTTGGTGTCAGCGGTGCGTGGACCATTGCGGATTGCGTCCGATGTCCTGCAGGAAGACGATGGCCGGAGGGAGCTATCTGTCGAACGCCATTCGCGCTACGTGGCTGTCTGCTGAACTACCGGATCACGCGGAGCCTCCACGCACGTCGGGTTAGCGGTGACGGGACCATTCCACCAGCAGCGCGGCCGTTTCCGGGCGCAGCCATTGCGGATTGCGTCCAATGTCCTGTAGGAAGACGATGGCCGGGGTGCCGGGCTTCCAATAGCCCACGCCCAGACATTCATCGTCGCCGGAATCGGGCGTCTTGGCCGGGGTGAAGTTGAAGGCCGATTTGTAGACGCAGCCTTTTCCGGTTCCGGATGCCGCCAGCACTTCGCCGGCGTCATTCACCGAGACCGGGTCGCTCATGGTTTCATGCTCGACGCACTTGGCGGCACCGGGGCTGGAGACGATGCAGAGCGGCTTCACGTCATTGAAGTAGGCGACTTTGGAGCCATCCGGGCTGATGTTGAAATAGAGATCGTGGACCTCGGTGCCGGGCGCGATCTTGGTGGAGGGAGGCAGCCCTTCGTACAGCTCGCGGCTGGTCATGCCGACCACGGTCTTGCGATCGGCGCTGCAGCGGAAGCGGCGGTACGGCGCGAACGTCAGTTCGGCGCCGGTCACCACCTCGTGGAGCGTATTGCTGCCACCCACGGGGATGGGGAGAATGCCGCCGCAACTGGCCACCACTTCGTCCACATTCGACACGCGCTTCACGGCGGCCGTCTTGAGATTGATGACGGTGGCCGTGCCGGCGCCGCCGGAAATGTATGCCAGCGCGGCCTGTTCATCGCTCACGGCGAAATGCTCGACGTCGCCGCGATGGGTAATCTGAGTGGTTTTGCCCTGGCAGACGGCGGTGATGTCTCCCTTCATCAGGAAGGCGAAGCAGGGCTCTTTGGGCTGCGCGGAACAAGCGGCAGCGATAGCCAAAGCGGCGAAAAGGCGGTGCACAGCCATACGATACCAGACTGAAGTTCAGGCCCGGAGGGCGCTCAGACTTTCAGGGTTCGCGCCGATAAGGTGTACATGGATATCTCCGCGATTGCTGGTTCGGGCATGAGTGCCGCGCAGATGCGCTTCGAGAAGGCAGGCATGGCGGTGGCCGCCGCCACGGAGGAAGCCCCGACGGATGTGGTGGAACTGATCTCGGCCAAGAACGACTTCAGCGCGAACGCGCGGGTTGCGCACGTTGCCGACGAGATGCAGAAGACGCTGTTGAACGTTCTGGCTTAGGGGCTACTGACGGCCGGGGCGTAAATTCAGATTAGTGTTCTGGCCTGCTCCAGCAGCGCCGCCCTGCATACCCATGCCGCCCATTCCGCCTTGTTGGCCGGCTTGCCCCTGCTGGCCCTGCCGGAGTTGAGTTCCGCCCATACCTCCACCAATGGGAGTGCCGGGAGAGCTGCTGCCTGCCATATTGCCCATTTGGTTGACCGCGGTGCCTCCGCTGCCGGAATTCGGCGGGGGCGGCGGCACGAAGCGGCCGTCATAGACGAACTCCCACTCGGAGTAGTTGGTGTGGTCGGCGTACGTCATGATGGAATCGGCATCCAGATTACTGGCCACACCGGCGATTCCGGCGCCGCCTCCCATGGTGTTCTGCGCTTGAATGCCCGCGAGGCCGCCGGGCCGTGGCGAGGTCAGCAGGCTGTTAATCATGCCGACTGCGGGATTGGCCTGTCCGGTGGTTGCGCCCGGCTGGGGAAAGCCAGGGGGAGTTCCGTTCGCGCCGGCAGCGGTGGGATACGGCGTCTGTCCGGCGTATACCGGCTGTGCGCCGGTGGGATTATTCGGCTGCGAGCCCGGGGCCTGCCCCCCACCTATGAACGATCCGCCGGTGCCGACAAAGCCGCCCGTATTCGGCGTGGCGGACACTCCTCCGGTCTGCGAGTTCACGGGAGCGCCAGGCATTCCGGGGAAACCACCGGGTTGCGGACCCGGAATCCCGGTCTGCATGCCGGCAGAACCGGAGGGGGTGGTAACTACGGGAGGCATTCCATTGATCCCGGGAGGAGACTGTCCGGGTTGCAGCGGTTGGCCGGCCGGCCCCCCCGTGGTAACCATGCCGGGAGCGTTCGGGTCGGTTCCGGGAGGCGTGCCGCCTTCACTGGAGCGGCGGCGAGTGGCCATATTGACTGCGCCTTGTCCGCCGACGGGTGCGGTGCCCAAGCCGGGCATGTCTGCGACGAAATTGTTCTGCGCCGAGTCCTTCTTATCTTTGTCGCCCTGCTTGCTGTTCTTGGAGTCGGTGAGGACGCCGTTGGCGATGTGGATGAGCCGCCATTCGTCCTTGCCGGTCATAGGGTCCTTGTACCGGCGGCGCAGGAAGCGGCGATTGTTGAGGCTTTCCAGTTCGTCCAGGCTGGCGGGCCAGCGCTTGTTGGCCTGCATGAAGCGGCGGATGGCCAGCTTATATTGATCGCCGCGCTCCATGAGGAGCTGCTCCTTGTTACGCTGCGATTGCAAGGCGGCGCGGGGAATCTCCATATACAGCATGATGGAGACTACCGCCGCCATGAGAAAGACCAGCAGCAGAGCGAATCCGGATTCGGAGCGGCGAGGCCGTGGCATAACTAAGAAGCATCCTCCACCATTTGCAGCGTTTTGGTGCGTTTGGAACCGGTATCCTGCACCGTAACCGACCCGGCTTCCAGCTTGACGATGCGGTACTGCTTGGTCAGCATCTCGCCTTCGGCCTTGATCAAAATGTCCTCGCCATCCATAA
The DNA here is from genome assembly GCA_035551455.1 of Candidatus Sulfopaludibacter sp. GTDB lineage: Bacteria > Acidobacteriota > Terriglobia > Bryobacterales > Bryobacteraceae > Sulfopaludibacter. The sequence goes on along the minus strand of DASZMZ010000263.1, from coordinate 6,259 downwards.
AGAAGCCGCGGCGGTGGCCGGACTTGGACGGCGCGGCGAAGCCATAGTACTTCGCATTCAGCGGCGGCAGGGGCGCAGGCGGGGGCGGCGGAGGCGGCCCGGGCAGAGGCGGAAGTTCCGTCGGTCCCATAAGCTTGGGTCCCTTGTTGATGATCGGCTCCGGACCTTTCAGCGCGGCCACTTCCTTGGGCTTCTCGGCGCCGAACTCAAAGAGATTCCGATCGCTCCCGGCCGGCTTGGCCTCCTGTACTTTGGCCAGCAGATCCAGACGCAGGGTGGGATCGATCTTGCTCGGATCGATCTGTTCTTCCTTATTCTTGGGATGGACCGCCGGGTGCCACTCTTCACTTCGGGCTCTGACGCGGGGAGCTACCGGTTGATCCGGCTCGGTAGACCGCGACCCGATGGTGGGAGGCGCGTCCGCGACATTCGCCGCGGGCTTATAGGACGACTCGGGCGAATCGAAGAAGTTGGAATAGACGCCGTACAGCGCCACCAGCCCGAGCACCGAAAGCGCGATCACGTTGCGTTTGTTTTCAAGGCCCAGCTTCACGATGCGGCCCCCGGTTCACTGCGCACGAAGCAATCGATCTTCAACTGCACCGAGACTGTCTTGCCGTTCTGCACGCCCGCCGTCTGCATATTCTCTATGACGAGAAAACGGGGCGAACGGTCCAGGAGATTTATGAGTTTGGTGAGGCTCTCATAGCTACCTTCAAAGCCGGCCGTGATGGTGAGCATCTGGAGATTGTCGCTGCCTTGCAGGTCGTCAAGTTGCGAGGAATTCGGCAGCGGCTTCATGCCGGCCTCTTTGGTGATGCGCAGCAACTCTTCGGCCACCTCGGAGGATTCGGTGCGGCGGTCCATGAAGTATTTGGCCAGGAACTCGTCGCCTTCCTTGCGCGCGGTCTGGACCTTTTCCACCAGTTTGCGATCCATGGCTACGCGGGCCTGCATGGCATTCAAGCGGGTGCGCAGCGCGGTCTCCTGGCGATTCAAATCGTCGGCAGAGCCGCCAAAGGGCTTAAACGCCACGATGGCAGCGGCCAGGTTGGCCACCAGCAGACCGCCCACCAGCGCGCGCATCATCACCCGCGGATCGCGGAACATCCGGGCGCTATCGAATTTGCCGCCGAGATTGAAGTTAATGGGCATAGTTCACCGTGATGCGCATGCGATAGAGCGGCTCGGCCTGCGTGGGATAGTTTTGCGAATGTTCGGAGACCTGGCCGAACCGCGGCGAGGTTTCCAGGTTCTTGAGGGCGATCACCAGGGGATCGTTCGACTCGGCGGCCACCATCATGTCGAGCTGCACCTGGTTCTGGTTGTTCACCGTGGGATGCAGCATCAACAGTTTGACGTTGTGCGGCACGGTTTTTTCCAGGTCTTCCAGAATCTGGCTCCAACTGATGCCCTTATGGTAGAGCAGGTTGTTGAAGAAGACGGTGCGTTCGAGGACGGTGGCATTTTCCGGTTGGCGAAGGACGTTTTCCAGGCGCGTCTGCTCAGCGGCGGTGGCGGCGATCCGGTTATTGAGCTGGTTGAGATTGCCGCGCAGCCCTTTGAGCTGTGAGTTATCCAGCAGGCCCAGATAGACCAGCACGCTCAGCGTGACCACCAGCAGAGCGCTCACTGCGAAAGTGGCCACCATCATGGCGCGGTCGCGGCGGAAGGGCTGGCTGGCGAGATTGATGGGAATCCGCATTCAATTATTCCTGGCAATGGACCGCAGGTAACCCAGCAGTCCGGCGTTGTTTTCTCCGGGAGTGGCCAGAGGAGAGCGCATCGGCTCCACATCCACTTCCAATTCTTCCTGAAAGCGGCGCTGCGCTTCATCGGCCTGCGAGCCGAAGCCGCAGAGCAGCAGTTTTTCGGCGCGGCCTCCCAGATTGTCTTCCACGTAAACGAAGGTGGGCATCAGGACGGCCCCGATGTCCGAAAGATCGGCAGACGGCAGTTCCAAGCAGCGCACCAGACGCAGGGCGCTTTTTTCGCGCACCAGGACGGTAAGGACATGGCCGGTCATCTTGGCGATGATGCTGATGCCGGCTTCGGGCGCCAGTTCCAGAGCAGCGATGGAGGAGGTGGTGACCATCCCCGGATTCATTCCGGCGGCGCGGAACGGCGCTTCGTACCGGGAGACGATTTCCAGGGGCACCAGGACCACCACCACATCGATCTTCTTATTGCCCACGGTTTGCGGGGCATAGCTGAGGACTGCCGATTCGACGTCGAACGGCACGCTGCGCTTCAGGCGGAAGCGGATGAGCGAGGCCTGTTCTTTCGGATCGCTGGGAAAGTGGTCGAAATCCAGGACGGCGATGCGGGCGCTGAAATCGGGCAGAATCAGGGCGACGTCTTTGCGCTTGCGGGCCGCCTGCGAGGCGGCGAGAGAACGCACGGCGCGGGAAAACTCTTCGGCATCCACGACATTTTCTTTCAGCGGGGAGACGGTGAGGGTACCGGGCTTCAGGGGCAGGAAGTCCAACTCGGCGTGGGCGCCGATGCGTGCGGAGGCGATCCCCGCCTCGGTGATTTCGAACGCCATGGCCGGCGGCGGATCCTGGAGAATGGCCTTGAGGTTATCTAAAAACATGAGGACTCCAAGCCGACGCGGAGGCGCGGAGGCGCGGAGGAAGTCGCGGAGAAATGGAGAGAGGTAGTGTGGCTCATGCGTTCTCCGTGGTTTTCTCCGCGCCTCTGTGTCTCCGCGATGAGTTGTGCTCTTCTTCTAACCTTCAATGAACGTCACCTTATTGATCTCGCGCAGGGTGGTAATGCCCGCGCGCATTTTGTCTACCGCCGAATCGCGGAGGAACGTCATTCCGTCTTCGCGGGCGGCGCGTTTGATTTCCGAGGTGGGGCGGCGATCCAGAATCATTTCGCGGATCCGATCCGTGAGATCCAGGAGTTCGTGAATGGCGGAGCGGCCGCGGAAGCCCGTGCCGCCGCATTCGAAACAGCCGGCGCCTTCCATAAACGGCACGTCGCGCCATTCGTCGGGGTTCAACCCGCTTTCGATCAGCAGGGCATCGGGATAGGTCACCTGCCGTTTACAGTGTTCGCAAATCACACGCACCAGCCGCTGGGCCAGAATGCAGTTCAGCGCCGACACAAAGTTGTAAGCCTCGACGCCCATATTCAGGAAGCGGCCGAGGACGTCGAGCACGTTGTTGGCGTGGACGGTGGTGAAGACCAGGTGGCCGGTGAGGGCGGAATTGATGGCGATTTGCGCGGTTTCCTGATCGCGGATTTCGCCAACCATGATCTTGTCGGGATCGTGACGCAGAATGGAGCGCAGTCCGCGGGCGAACGTGAGACCCTTTTTCTCATTCACCGGGATCTGCGTGATGCCTTTGACCTGATATTCGACCGGGTCCTCAATGGTGACGATCTTGTCTTCGTCGTTCTTGATTTCGCTGAGGGCCGCGTAGAGCGTGGTGGTCTTACCGGAACCGGTGGGTCCGGTGACCAGGACCATGCCGTAGGGTTCGGTGATGTAGCGGCGGAATTTCACGAGGTCGGCATCGGAGAAGCCCACCACGTCCAGCGAGAGCTTGGCGAACTTCTCGCTCATGGATTCTTTGTCCAGCACGCGGAGCACGGCGTCTTCGCCGTGAATGGTGGGCATGATGGAGACGCGGAAATCGATCAGTCGGTTCTTATAGCGCACGCGGAAACGGCCGTCCTGCGGGACGCGTTTTTCCGCGATGTCCAACTCGCTCATGACCTTGATACGGGAAATGATGGTGCTCTGCCAGTCCTTGGCGATGGGCGGCATGGCGTAATGCAGCACGCCGTCAATGCGGTACTTGATGGCCACTTCCTGGTCGCGCGATTCGATGTGAATATCACTAGCGCGCCGTTCCAGGGCATTGAAGATGGTGGTGTCCACCAGTTTGATGACCGGGGCGATATCGCTATCGGTGGCGGTCAGCTTGTCGATGGAAAGGGTCTCGTCGGAATCGCCTTCGTCGGCGACCACGTCGAGCGTGAAGCCTTCGGTGACTTCTTCCAGGACACGCTGGGATTGCTCGGTCTTCTTGAGCATCTCCGCGATCTGGGAGAGCGTGGCGACTTTAATGCGCAGCTTGCGATTGAGCAGCAGCGTCAGTTCGTCGATGAGGTTGAGGTTCCGCGGATCGGAAAGCGCGATCTCCAGAGTCCCGTTATTGGCCTGCATGGGGACGAAGTTGTAGCGGAACATCAGGTCGACGGGGATGGAGCGGAAGAGGTCGTGATCGATGGCGGCTTCGCGCAGGTCCACGTACTCGCAGCGGTAGCGGGCGGCCATAGCGCGCGCCTGGTCCGCTTCCGCGGTGGGATCTGTGAGCCGGAGTTTATCGGTAGTCGCCATACGTTAGTGGATGTTGTCCGCCAATGAAAAGATCGGCAGATACAGGGAAATCAACACGAAGGCTACGAAACCGCCCATGATCAGCATGATGACCGGCTCGATCAGCGAGAGCGTGGCCTGCATGCGCGTGTTGACGTCCTCTTCGAAAAATTCGGCCACGCTGCTGAGCATGGCAGGGAGAGAGCCGGTGGATTCACCGACTTCGATCATATCGATGGCTAAGGCCGGAAACATCTTGGCCGAATGCAGCGAGCCGGAAAGCGGCTGCCCCTCTCTGACCATTTTACCGGCACCTTCGACCGACCGCTTGAGTAGCGGGGTGTTCAGCGAATCGGCGGCCGTTTCCATGGCCTGCACCAGCGGAATACCTCCGGTGAGCAGGGTGCTGAGAATTCGGGAGAGCTGGGCCACCTGGTATTTCAGCCAGATATCGCCGAAGATGGGCGACTTCATTTTCAGGCGGTCGAGCTTCTCGCGGGCCGATTCCTTCTTGGCCCACCAGGTGAAAGCGAAGATTCCCGCCGCCAGAACGCCGAGGCCGACCAGAATGTAGGCGCGCGCCGTGGTGCCGATGGCGATGAGGTATTGCGTCATCACCGGCAGCTTGGAGTTCATACTTTGGTACAAGGTGGCGAAGGTGGGAACCACGTACGTCACCAGGAAGACCATGAGCAGCAGGACCAGGACGATCAGCACGCAGGGGTACATCAGGGAGACGATCACCTTTTTCCGCACGGCCAGAGAAAGGCGCTGATAGGTGATGTAGCGGTCCAAGACCTCCACGAGGCTGCCGCTTTTCTCTCCGGCCATCACGGACGTGACGTACATTTTCGGAAAAATCCCCTGCTGCCGGAAGGCGTCAGAGAGCAGACTGCCGCCGCGCACTTCGTCGCGCACTGCTTTGACGTGCGGACTGAGCTTGACGTCGGTGAGGCGTTCGGCCAGCAGGTCCAGGGATTTCAGAATCGGCAGACCGGCGCGAATCAGGGTGACAAACTGCTGGTTGAAGATCAGGAACTTCTCCAGATTCAGCTTCTTACGGCCGAACATACCGCTGGAGGAGGCGACTGCCCCGGAGCGCGGCTTGACCGAATAGATCAGGTAGCCCTGCTGGGTGAAGCGCTCGCGGATCTCCTTTTCGGAGCCGGCGGTGGCCACCTGCTGGTGAATCTGGCCGCGGGGATCGGCGAATTTCAGGACGTATTCGGCCATGATGTTATTGGGCTCCGTCCAAAGTGGCGCCGGGCGGCAAGCGGAACTGAAAGAGCTTGGCATCGAGCGCCGGGTCGAGCCGCTCCTGCTCGAACGTCAGGTCGAGCACGGACTTGTCGTAGTACGTGACCTTCACTTCCTTGATGTGGCTGTCGCGGGTGACCAGGAATTCCACCGCGGAATAGGGCAGGCTATCGCTATTGGATTCGGCGGTGATGCGCGTATCGTAGCTTTCCTTTTTTCCCTGGAGGTTGCGGAAGTCCTTCTGAAAATTCAACTTACCCAGGAGGAAGGCGAGCGGGGCACGCATGTCCTCGGTCTGTTTGAGGGACATTTTCTCGGCCCGGTTGGTGGAAGGAGTGTAAACCCAGAGCGAACTGCCGTCAGAGAGGACGAGCTTGCCTTTGGGCTGCGAATAATCCCACCGCATGCGCAGAGGTTTGCGCAGCATCAGCAGGCCGCTCTCCGTAACAGTGGCCTTGCCAGACGGTGTATATTGCTCTTTAAAAAGGACTTGGAGGGTTTTGGCGTGGTTATACCGGTTCTCGATGCTCTTGAGAAGATCGTCCAATTCCGGGTCGGCTGCGTATGCCGACACTGCCAGTAGCCCGATTATCAGCCTAAGATGGCTCACAAATCATTTGACGCAGACCGGGGCTAAAACGTGTATAGGAGACGAAGAAGGAGTGG
>DASZMZ010000262.1:0-2300 GCA_035551455.1 Candidatus Sulfopaludibacter sp. | reverse complement strand
CTGCGGCAGGCCGGTGCGGCCGCTTACCCAGGCGACCTGATTGTTGGTCTTGGGATTCCAGCAGGGCGAGACATCCGGCCCGCGGAAGGTGGTTACGCGGTGAGCACCGCCGCCACTCGCATCGGAGACCCAGATCTCCGGATCACCCGACCTGTCGGAAGAGAAGGCGATATGCGCACCATCCGCCGACCATGCAGGAGAGATGGTGGTGCCGCCCGGCGAGGGAAAGCTGACCATGCGGCCCAGCACCAGCGAGTACATGCGGATAGTCCAGCCCGTATTACCGAGGGAAGAAAAAGCGACGCGGCTGTTGTCCGGAGAAACGTGCGGCGAGAGCGACACCTCACCCAGGTGACTGACCGCATGTTCGCCCTGGCCGTCGTAGTCCATGGTCCAGATCTCCTTCACGCCCGAGCGGGAGGAGACGTAATAGATTTTGGTCTCGGCGATGCCATTCACGCCGCCGCCGAGGCGAAGAATGATCTCGTCGGCAAACTTGTGGGCGATCAGCCGCGCATTGTCCTGCGTGGCCACTTCGCCATATTGTTTGCCCACGATAGCGGGCGCGCCAGCTTCTTTGACGTCCACCAGGAAGCCGCTGACATTCAGGCGGCCGCCCTGCACCGCGAGCGAGCCAAGCGCCAGCATGGCAGCGTTGGCCGGCGCAGCCGACCACTGCGCCAGGTTCGCCTCTGCCGGAGTAGCCGGAGTGGCCGGAGGCGCCATGCTCTTCGGCACCATGTCGAAGAAGCCGGCATTCCCCAAGTCGTTGTAGAGGGTGTTATCGAAGGTCGCTTTGAGGACGGGTGTCTGCGGATCGGAAGAATTGGGCTTGAAATCAGCCGCGGCCATCCGAATCTTCTCCACGCCAAGGTTGGAGCCGGTTCTGACCCAGTCCTGTGCGTGGGCGCGAGAGGTGAGTGGCAGAAGCAGCAAAGTAGAGAGGGCGAGATACAGGGAAGATCGCAGTCGTGGCATCGTCCTGGATATTTTCACTTGGGGGTTGATCTCCATCAGCGACCTGTGAATTCACAATAATATGACACCTGCAAGGTGGAACCGGTGTATGCAGCCGGGAGGGGACCGTAACTGTCAACACGCTGCACCGCCCGCATACACGATTGGTCGAGCGATGCGGAACCGCTGGATTCGCCGACCTTGACGTCGGAGGGTGCGCCGTCACGCGAGAGAGTGAAGTATATATACGCCTTCGCGCCGCTGGGTGTGGAAGGATCCACCTCCTGCTTCAGCCAGTTTTCCTGAGTTTTGCGCTGAATGATCGCGACATAGTAGGGAAAGCGGAAACCGCCGCCGCCGGTGACGGAGACGGGTGCGGCCGGCGCCGCCGCCTGCTGTTGCGCCATCGACTGCGGCAGACTGGACTGCTGTTGCTCGCCGAACTGCGCACGATCCTTGGGCTGCTGTTGCGGTTGCGGATGCTTTTGTTGCTGCTGTGGCTGAACTTCTTTCTTCGGCGGCGGTTCCTTCTTCGGGGGCGCCTTTACGGGAATCGGAATTGCCTTGAGGTCTGGTGCGGGCAGCGTTTCCTGCTTCTCGATCGCCGGGGCAGGACTAGGGTTCTCGGTAGCCAGCACATTGTCGGTCGGCTTCTGGATCTGGGGTAGCGGGATGGAAGGCGCATTCGATACCAGGTTGGCTTGAATGGCGCCATCCAGGTTCTGGCCCCACTCGTTGCCGCGGATGCGGCTGTGCAGCCAAACGGAGGACATCAGCGCGCCAATCACAAGAAGATGCAGACCAAAGGACTCTGCGAAGGGCACGCCGAACGGCGCGCGCCGTTCGTATCGTTCTTCGACATCGATCGGCATTCCTGATCCTGCTCCTATTTCTGACCGGGCGCGTTGGTGAGCGGCTGGGTCACGATGGAGACATTGGTGATGCCAGCCTGCTTCACGGCGTCCATCACCGACGCAAAGGCGCCGAAGGGCACCCGCTCATCGGCGCGGAGGTAGACGATCTGTTTCGTGGGGTCCTGGTCCGGATGGTGCAGCGCCTGCGGGATTTCGTTCACATTGATCGGGTGGTCGCCAAGAAAGACGCGCTGATCGCGATCGATGGTGATGACCTCATGCTGCTCGGTGGCCTCGCGCACGGTGCGCGTCTTGGGCACCGCGACATCGATGCCGGATTGAAGCACGGGCGCGGTGAGCATGAAGATGACGAGCAGCACCAGCACCACGTCCACCAGCGGCGTGATGTTAATGTCCGCAAGCGAGGACTGGGTGCGGCCTCCCGCGTTAGTAAACGCCACGGCCGGGCTCCTGCATTGCCTCGCGCGG
>DASZMZ010000261.1:0-17440 GCA_035551455.1 Candidatus Sulfopaludibacter sp. | reverse complement strand
CGATGTCTGGCTTCGATCCAGCGGCACCGTCTTGATTCGCCCTTGCCGTGTCTTTGTGCTCTCCACATTTCGAGAATAAAGCGAAAACGACATTTTCAAGCGAAAATGTTTGGGCCGGCTGGTATTTTTTCACAGACCCGTGAGCGAGCGACATTCACCACCGGCAGATAATGCAGCCGCTTCCGTCTGCCACGTGCTCTCGCAGCCTCTCGACACCGCCCTGATCACCGTGTCGTCATTCGCCACAACCAGATAATGCAACCGCTTCCGTCTGCCACAATGAAGATCGTGTCCACCATCGCCTGCATCGGCGGAGCTCATATCGATCGACGCGCCATGCTGCGCGGTCCGCTGGTCCTCGGCACCTCCAACCCCGGCACGGTCTATAGCGACCTCGGCGGCGTCGCCCGCAACGTCGCGCAAAACCTCGCGCGGCTCGGCTGCCCCGTCCTGCTCTGCTCCCGCGTGGGTGACGACGAGCCCGGCCGCCACGTCCTCTCGCAGCCTCTCGACACCTCCCTGATCACCGTGTCGTCCACGCGCCCCACCGCGTCCTACACGGCCATTCTCGAAACCACCGGCGAACTCGTCATCGGCCTAGCCGATATGGACGTCTACGACGAGGTCACACCCGCCGTCCTGGCGTCCGCCCTGCCGCGTCTCCGCGAGGCCGCGCTCTGGTTCATCGATACCAACCTACCGGGCGATACCGTCTCCTGGCTGCTCGACGCCGCGCCCGTACCCGTGGCGGTCGACGCCATCTCCGTCGCCAAGTCGCGCCGTCTGCTCCCGCTGCTGCCGCGCATTCCGTACCTGTTCTGCAATCTGGCCCAGGCCGCCGCCCTCGCCGGCGCTCCGCTCCCCGGCCTGTCCGATGCCGTCGACGCGCTCACCCGTCTGGGTGCCTCCGCCGGCATCGTCTCCGCCGGAGCGCGCGGCATCGCCGTTTACGATTCCGGCGGCATGGTCCTGCTGCCGGCCCTGCCCGCCGTTCCCCGTGACGTCACCGGAGCCGGAGACGCGCTCGTGTCCGGCGTCCTGTACGGCCTTTCGCAACACCAGACCCTCCGCGACGCCGCTCGCTGGGGACTGGCCGCCGCCGCCATCGCCGTCGAATCCGAAAGCTCCGCCGCTCCCACTCTCACTCTGGAGGCCTTGCATGCTCGCGCTTAAAATAGCTGACGAAGTTCGTGACTCCCTTGCCGCCCACGCGCCCGTCGTCGCGCTCGAAACCACCATCGTCACTCATGGCATGCCGTATCCGGAGAATGTCGAAACCGCCCGCTCGCTCGAGCGCGAGATCCGCGCCCACGGCGCAGTGCCCGCCACCATAGCCGTCATGGACGGCGAAATCCTCGTGGGCCTTTCTGATGACGAACTCGAGCGCCTCGCCACCACGCCCCACGTCCTCAAACTCAGCCGCAACGACCTCGCTTTCGCCATCGCCACCCGCCAGATGGGAGCCACCACCGTCGCCGCCACCATGATCTGCGCCCACCTCGCCGGCATCCGCGTCTTCGCCACCGGTGGCATCGGCGGAGTCCACCGCGGCGCCGAGTCCACCTTCGATATCTCAGCCGACCTCGAAGAACTCTCCCGCACCCCGGTCGCCGTCGTCTGCGCCGGAGCCAAGGCGCTCCTCGATCTGCCCAAGACTCTCGAGTATCTGGAGACTCGCGGTGTCCCCGTGATCGGCTATCGCACCACTCAGTTCCCGGCCTTTTGGAGCCGCTCCAGTGGACTCCCCGTGCCCATCGCCATGGACTCCGTCGATGCCATCGCCCGCATGCTCGAAGTGAAGCGCAGCCTCGGTCTCGCAGGCGGCGCAGTCATCGCCAATCCCGTCGACGAGGCCGATGAGATCCCCGCCCGCGAAATGGCCGGCTACATCGATGCCGCTGTCGCCGACGCCGCTGCGCGCGCCATCTCCGGTAAAGCCGTGACCCCCTACATCCTCGCGCGAATCGTCGAACTCACCGCCGGACGCAGCCTCCGCACTAACATCGCTTTGGTCCAATCCAACGCCCGCCTCGCGGCCCAACTGGCCGCTAAAATAGAAACCGGCCTCCCGAAGGAGGCCGGTCTCAAGTAAGTAGGATAGACGGTCGCATTTCGCCGTCTGTCTAACCAAGTGATCGATACCGCTTAGAAGTTGATCTTCAGGCGGAGAGTCATGCGGCGGGCGGCGCGGAAGCCGCTCACCTGTCCGAAGGTGGTGCTGGCGGTGGTGCCCACCACGGTGCTGGGGTTTACCCAGTTCATGGCGTTGCTGGCTTCGGCGCCGAGTTGCGCGTTCCAGCGGCCGTCCTTGCTGATGTTGAAATTCTTCAGCAGGGAAGCGTCCCAATTGAAATACCCGGGTCCAATGACGGCGTAGCGGGAAGCGTTGCCGGGACGGACCGCGCCGTTCGGTACGGCCTGGTAGCAGGCGATATTGAACCAGCTCGGGCCGCCGTTGACTACGCTGGCAGCCAGACCGGTGGCATAGGTGCGAGCGGCGTTTGCCGTGGGATCGCAGACCACATCGGGGCGGGCGCTGGCCGGGCTGCTGGCGACGCCGACGATGCCGAGGCCGGCCGGATCCACGTTGCCCACCGAGGCCAGAGCCGAGTTCAGGCCCGTGCCCGTGATGCTGATGGGCTGACCGGTGTAGGTGGAGATGATGCCGGAGAGTTCCCACCCGCCAACGGTGTTGTGCATGAAGCCGCGGCCGTGTTTGAAGAACGGCACGGTGTAGACGTAGTTCGCGGTCAGCACATGCAGACGGTTCCACGAAGCCAGTTGGTATTCGCCTTCGTGCCAGTTATAGCTGTTCTGCGGGGCGTTGGAACGGTCGGAAGCATTGTCGGTCAGGGTCTTGGACCAGGAGTAGACGATGCCGAACAGGCCGGCTGCGCCGAAGTTCTTGCGCAGGGTGACCTGCAGGGAGTGGTAGTTGGAATCGAAGGCCGTGGCCAGTCCGCGGATTCCGTTAAAGCCCTGGAAGGGCTTCACGTAGTTGATGCGGTTCTCTTCCGACGCGGTGATCGCGGTGGTGCCGGGAGCATTGGTGCCCGTGCCGGTGGTGCTGTGCAGTCCGGCGGCGAGGGCCGCGCCGGGCATGGCTTCATTCTGGTCGAAAACGCCCAGAAGGTGAGTGCCTTTGGAACCGAAGTAGCCGACTTCAAGGACGGCGCCGGCGATGCGGCGCTGAATGTTCAAGCTCCACTGCTGCGAGTACGGAACCCGTGCCGGAAGCTGCGTGGCGTCCAGGGCCAGAACGCTGGTGGCCTGCGGCGAAAGCGGGCTGATGCCGGCGGTTCCACCGGACACGTCGTTAAAGCTGGCATTGGCGTAGTTCACGCTGGCCACGAAGGGCGGATTGGTGAAGATGTTCTGCTCGTAGGTGCCGAACAGGCCCGAATCGTAATAGATGCCGTAGCCGGCGCGGACGGATGTCTTGGCGTCGCCAAACGGATCCCATGCCAGGCCCAGGCGCGGAGCGAAGTTCTTATAGCTGTCGTTGGCGATCTTCGAACCGAAGGGCGAGTTCTTGCCGCCGATGATGATGCCGTTGGTCTGCCAGTTGGCAGTTCCCGGAATCACGTTGCCGGTCGTCGGATCGATCTTCGGAGCAGCGGCGCTGCTGTACAGGAAAGGATCGAAGTTGGTCATTTCGCCGTTCTTGTCGGTGGGCTGTCCGAAGAAGGACCAGCGTACGCCCATGTTCAAAGTGAGGCGGGGGGTGACCTTGAAATCGTCCTGCACCCAGGCTTCGTGCTGCCATGCCCAGACGTTCGGCGTGATGTCCTGCGAAGGCTGTGTGAAGGTGGAAACGTTGCCGAGCAGGAAGTTGGCCCAAGACTGTTGGAAGCTCGTGGTGCCGGTCACCAGGCCCTGCGTGGAGAAGGCAAAGCTGCCCTGACCGCTGTTGGCATTTTCTGTCTTCTGGTAGCGGTCGAAGGTGTAGCCGAAGCCCAGCGTGTGGCGGCCCTTGATCCAGGTGAGATTCTCACGGACCGCGTAGTTGCGGTTGTAATCGCTATAAGGACCGGCGCCGTTGGCGCTCGAACCGCTGGAGATGGTGACGCTCGGAACCACGCCTTCCGGATTGGCGAAGGGCTCTTTGGGGTTGATGTCGGGGCTGTTGGCCTTCGCGGTCAAACCCACCGGGACGGTGATGATGGCGCTCTGGCTGAAGTTGAACGATGCGTCGCTGACGATCTTGGTGCCGATCAGATTGACGCCGTGGATGGCCACGCCGCGGCCCGGAGAGTTGGTCTGCGTGATCGCCATGCCGGGGACGGAAGACTGTCCGAACAGACCGCCGGCTTCGGTGGTCGGGATATCGTCCACCGTGAAACGGCCCCACAACTGGAACTTCTCGCTGAAGGAGTGATCGATGCGGCCGATTTCCTGGCGGGCATTGAAGATGTTCTTCACCGGGGCAAACAATGAAGTGGTGGCCGCGGTGGTGGTGCCATTCAGCAGCGGCAGTTTGCCGAAGATGTCTTTGATATAAGCAGCCGAGTTGGCGTTGATCAGGTTGGCAGGAATCTGCGTAACCGGAGCGGCGCCGGCGGGGCAGGAAATGGCGCCGTTGGCGATCACTGTGATGCAGACCGGCTGGATCATGTTTCCAGCCAGCATTCCCGTGGTGGGCACCACCGGGTTGAAGGTGGTGTAGTTGTTGATGTAGTGCCACTCTTGGGAGAAGAAGAAAAACGTCTTGTTGTGGTCCTTGTTGTACTTGCCGAAGTAAATCGGCCCGCCGATGGTGTAGCCGAAATCGTTCCAGCGATATGCCGGGCGCTTGGCGTAGCAGGTGGAGGTGAAGTTGGTGGAGCAGTTGTTCTGCGGGTTGGCCGAATCGGACAGGTTCACCTTATTGGCGTTGTTGCTCCAGATGTTGGCGTTCAGCGCGTCGTTGCGGAAGAACTCGTAGACGCCGCCGTGGAACTGGCTGGTGCCGCTCTTGGTGACCACGTTGATCTGCGCGCCGCCCGCACGGCCGGTATCGGCAGTGTAGAGGCTGCGCTCCACTTTGAACTGGGAAATGGCGTCGACGCTGGGGAACGTGCTGAGCGTCAGGTTGCTGCCGCGGTCGACGTTATCGGCGCCGTCCACGGTCCAGTTGTTGGCCGAGTTGCGCATGCCGTTGACTGAATAGGGGATGGTGCTGGCGGAACCGGAGGGCAGGGAGTTGCCGATGTACAAATCGTCGGTCGCGTTCGAAACTACGCCGGGCAGCAGGACCATCAACTGTTCGTAGTTGCGGGTGCCCAGAGTCAGTTCGCGAATTTGCGTGCCTTCGATCGTGGTTGCGGCGGCCGGAGAGCTGAGTTCGACCTGCACGGCCGATTCAGTCACATCCACCGTCTCGGTGACGGCGCCAACCTCTAGCTTGGGGTTGAATTTCAGGTCGTCATTCACGTTGAGGACGATGCCGTTGATCTGGTTGGCTTTGAAACCGGGCGCTTCGATTTTGATGGTGTAGTTCCCGATCGGAATCAGGGGCGCCGAAAAGGTGCCCGTGGCGTCCGTCGTGAGCGTGCGGACCACCTGACTGCGATCGGTATTGGTAATAGTGACCTTAGCTTTTGGCACAGCCGACCCGGTCGGGTCCAGAACCGTGCCTCCGATGGTGCCCGATACGTCTTGAGCCAATAAACCTGTCACCAGACAGGCGGCTAAAATACACAGCGACGCCAGTTTCTTCATGTGTCCTCCAAAGCAGTTGACGAGCTAAAAAGACCTTATTGCAATTTTACAAGATTATGTCATCCTAAACATAGGATGTCAATAGCGGGACCCCTCGACAAAGATCTGCCGGTGCCGCTCTACCATCAGCTGATGGGGTTGCTGAAAGCGGAGATTGAAGCGGGCAAATGGCGGCCCGACGAACAGCTCCCCAGCGAGACCAAATTGGCGGAGCTTTATCAGGTCAGCAAGATCACTTTGAGGCAGGCATTAGAGAAGCTTGCCGAACTGGGGTACATCCGCCGGGAACATGGCCGCGGGACCTTTGTGGAGCGGCGGAAGTTCGACGAAGGGCCGCGCGAGCTGACCAGCTTTACCGAGGAGATGCGGCGTCACGAACTAGTGGCGGCGTCGCGAGTGCTTTCGCAGCGGGTGGCCGAGGCCGATGCCAAGGTGGCCGATGCACTGGGACTGCCGGAAAAGTCACTGGTCTTCGAACTGAAGCGGCTGCGGCTGGCGTCGGGTGAACCGGTCAGCGTGCAGACAGCCTACCTGCCGGCGGCATTTGTGCCGGGTCTGGTGGTGACTGAAGAGGCATCGCTCTACGAAGTGCTGCAGCGCCAGTATCATCTTTATGCAGCGCGGGCGCGGGAGACGTACATCGCGGCGGCGGCGGACGCTTCGGCTGCTCGTTTGTTGGGTATTCCCACGGGCGCTCCGGTGTTTTCCGTAGAACGCGTAACGCTGCTGCCCATCGAAAAGCCATTCGAATTCGTCCAGTCGGTGGTCCGCGGCGACCGGTATTCGATTGTGCTGGATCTGGTGAAGCACGACGGCGGGCAACGCGCGCTCGCCCTCCGCCAGCCGGGCCGCAAGCGGAAGCTGATACCCTCCCGCCCGTAGCGTGCGCAGGGACGCAATGGCCGGATTCTTGCAATTCCCCATTGCATGAACGAACGCGAGTTCAAAAAGCATTTGCGGGATCTGGTGCACGGCCTCCATCATCCCGAAGAGCACGACTGGGCTACGAAATCCCGGGCCACCCCTGGAAGGGCTACGAAAGGGAGGTCGGCGGGGAAGACCAAGCGCCGCTCGAAGTAGCTAGGGGTGGAGACGACTTCGATGGACTCGAGGTGGACGGATGCCTCAAACTGTAGAAGTCAGGAACCAGTGGCCCGGTCAGCGCGGGCGGTACAACTGAAACCTAAACCCCTGATCGTAAGCTTCAGTAGAGGTGAGAGAACCTAGAGGATAAGCGGAGGGAGCGCAGGCCGTAGAGGCCTGACGAAGCGGCCTGCACCCGCATATCAGCGGAGTCCTTTGCGCGTCTTCGCTCGAATCTGATTTCCGATTTCGCGAGCGAGGGTGAAGTGCTCGCTCCTGAATTCGGATTACTCCTCGGGCGTCACCTTAGTGCGCTCCGGCGGTTTCCTCGATGGGCTCGAAGGGACTCAGGAGATTGCCGTCGCCGTCGAAGTCGAAGTCGATGGTGGCTTCAATTTCTAGCCCGGGATTGGTTTCGATCTGCGCGCGGAGATTTTCGCTAAAGGCGAGCCGGCCCAGTTCCATGGTGTTGCGGATCCAGCCGAAGGTCACCTGCGAGAGGTCGATTTTGCCGACGGTCGGGGTGATGCGCTGGATACATTCCTTGTCGGTGGCGAAGTGGATGGGCGTGCGGACGGCAGCCGGCGTGTTGGCCGTCAGCGAATTGATGATGGTCGGCTCCCAATTCGTGCGATTCACCAGCCGGTCGGTCACGATGTCGGCCATGCCGAGCCCCACCGCGCTGTTGTAGGTGAGGGCGCTCAAATCGCGCACGAAGATGCGATTGAATTTCGGCGCCGTGTCCCAGGGATTGTACTCGCCGTTGACGCCGCGATTGGCCACCTTGGTGTCCATGCCCGCCCCGGAAATATTCTTGCCGATTTCATCCAGAATCAGAATGTCCAGATCCATCGGAATGCGCGCCATCCACGTCTTCACGAGCGCCAGATTCTCCTCTTCGCGCTGCTCCATCACTTCCACCGGGACCGCGTCCAGCTTGGCCGTATTGTGGTTGGCGTCCTCCAGAATTGCGAGTCCACCGAGAATCTTGCCGCTCTTCAGTACCTGACGGCCCACGCTGCGGATCACGTGCTCCAGCCCGAGCTTATAAGCGTAGGAGTGGTAGCGCTGCGCGCCGGCGAATTTGCCCAGCCCGATCGCCATCATCTTGAACAGACCGCTCTCGATCTTGCCTGCGAAATCCGTATGCCATTTCACGCGACCCACCAGCATCACGCCGTCGGAATCGTAGGCCATCTTGTCCATGAAGGCTTCAATGCCGTCATCGGTCTTGCCGAGCGAGACCACTTCGAGTTGGCTGACCACGGGACATCCCATGGTCTCCTCGATGATGCCGTAGTGCGCCAGCACGTCGGCCTGTCCGGCGGCGGAGGCTGCGCCGTGACTGCCCATGGCGGGGAAGAGGAAGGGCTGCATGCCCTGGTCCTTCCAGAACTGGACCACCGTGCGCACGATGGTGGCGATGTTGTGGATGCCGCGGCTGCCCACGCCGATGGCGACGCGCGCGCCCGGCTTCAGCTTGCCGGCGAAATTGGAAGCGCCGAGCTGCTTGTGAACTTCGGCGGCGACGTCGGCAATCCGACGGTCGGGAAACTTCTGGCGTGCCACAACGAGGCGGGGAAATTGCATGACAGGACCATTTTAGCCGTAAGACAGCGGGCGTGCAGGGCCGCCCCGCTCATATAATGAAGATTCATGCCCTTCGACGATCGAGCGATCGCCATCAGTGCAACATTTACTGCGGAAGCCATTCAGCCGGGTCTGGCCTTTTGGATTGCGGAGTTGGGTCTCGCCTGTGAGATCCGCTTCGCCGGGTACGCGCAGCTTTTTCAGGAACTGCTCGATCCGAGCGGCCTGTTCGCGCGCAATCGCGGCGGGTTCAATGTGGCTTTGGTGCGTCTGGAAGACTGGCTGCCGGCCGGAATAGAGGACTCGGCGCGCAAGTTCGTGGCGGCCGTCCGCGCAGCCGCCGAGCGGTTGCCTTCGCCCCTCATCATCGTCGTCTGTCCGCCCACATCGGACCTGGAAACTCCGCTGCGCATCGTCTGCGAAGGCACGCGCGACCTCGCCACGGTCCACTGCATTCTGCCGGTCGAGGTGACGTCGCTGTATCCTGTGGCGCGCATCCACGATCCGCACGGCGACCAACTCGGCCACTTGCCCTACACGCCGGAGTTCTTCGTGGCGCTGGCCACGGCCATCGCGCGCAAGATCCACGCCATCAGCCAGCCTCCTTTTAAGGTGGTCGCGCTGGATTGCGACGAAACGCTGTGGGCCGGAATCTGCGGCGAGGATGGTCCGCAAGCCGTGGTGGTGGATCCGCCGCGCCGCGCCCTGCAACAGTTTATGGCGGAGCGGCGTCGCGAGGGGATGCTGCTGGCGCTGTGCAGTAAGAATAACGAAGAGGATGTCGCCGAGGTCTTCGCCTCGCATCCCGATATGCCGCTGGGGCCGCGCGATTTCGCCTCGCAGCGCGTGAACTGGCAGTCGAAGGGCGTCAACCTGGCATCGCTGGCCGAGGAATTGGAGCTGGGACTCGACAGCTTCATTCTGGTGGACGATAACCCGAAGGAGTGTACGGAGGCGCAGGCCTCGGCGCCGCAGGTGCTGGCGCTGCCCCTGCCGGCCCAACCGGCAGCCATCCCGCAGTTCCTGCGCCATATATGGGCCTTCGATCGTCCGCGTGTGACCGCCGAAGATGAGCGCCGCGCCGAGTTGTACGCGCAGCGTGCCGACCGTACCCGCGCGCAGAAGGCGTCGGGCAGCCTGGAAGAGTTTCTGGCGTCGCTGCAACTCGAAGTCGAAATCGCGCCCATGCGTGACAGCCAGTTGGCGCGCGTGGCGCAACTCACGCTGCGCACCAATCAGATGAATGCCACGTGTGTGCGGCGCACGGAATCCGAAGTGCGCAAGAGCGGCCTCGAATGTCACACAGTGACGGTGCGGGACCGGTTCGGCGACTACGGACTGACAGGCGTCCTGATGTTTCAAGCGGCGTCCGATGCGCTGGCGGTGGATACCTTTCTGCTGAGCTGCCGAGCACTGGGCCGCGGCGTGGAGCATCGTATGGTGGCGCACCTGGGCAAGCTCGCGCTCGAGCGTGGACTGAAGCAGGTGCGTATCCCGTTTCTGGCGTCGCAGCGGAATCGTCCGGCTGCCCTGTTTCTCCAATCGATCGCGCAGGAAGCGGCGGGAGTCTCCGTGCTCTCCGCGGACCAGGCGGCGAACCTGGTATATGTTCCGGCGTCGACGCCCGCCGAGCCCGTGTCGGAATCGACGCCCGCGCAGGCTCCGCCGCCCCGGCGTGTGGACTATCTGAAGATCGCCACCGAGTTGAGCGACCCGGCCGCGGTGTTGCAGCGCATCGGCGCGGCAGGGCGGCAGGGACGCGTTGCAAAACGTCCGGCCGATCCGCCGCGCACTCCTCTGGAGCGCGAACTCACGGAGTTGTGGGCAGCGCTCTTGCATGTTCCCGCGGTGGGCATTCACGATAACTTTTTCGAATTGGGCGGCCACTCGCTGCTGGCCGTGCAACTGCTTTCGCGGGTGCGGCAGACCTGCGGCGTGGACCTCTCTTTGGAAGTGGTTTACAGCGGAGAGTTCACCGTGGCGGAACTGGCCAAGGCGGTCGAGCTGAAGGAAATTGAACAGGCCGGCGGCGAGTATCAGGACTTGCTGGCCGAACTGGATGGGCTGAGCGACGAAGAGGTGCGCGCGCTGCTGGCGGAAGAGCAGGATAGCTGAGGCCGATGCGGATTCTGTTGACGGCCAACGCCTCCTACGTGCCGCCCCGCGGAGGCGCCACGCGCAGCAACCTGATCTGGCTGGACGCCCTGGCGCGGGCAGGCCACCAATGCCGCGTGGTTTCCGGAGCTTCGGGACCCGGGGCGGAACTGCGTCATCACGAATCCATCGCGGTGCTGGCGGTGGAAGATCCGGCGCGGCGCGTGCAGGTGCTGCGTCAGCAAATTCTGGAGTTTCGTCCGGATTGGGTGCTGGTGTCGTCGGAAGATCTGGGACACGGCCTGCTGCGCGAGGCGCACCACTCGGCGGCCGGACGGGTGGTCTACCTGGCGCACACGCCGCAGTTCTTTCCCTTCGGTCCGGCGAGTTGGAATCCCAATGCGCAGGCGGCGCGCCTGGTGGCCGAATCGGCGGGCATCATCGCCATAGGCCATCACATGGCCGAGTACATCGAGAAGGCGCTCGGGCGGACTGCCACCGTGATCCATCCGCCCATTTACGGCAGCGGGCCCTTCACGAATTACGCGAATTTCGCGCGCGGCCGCGTGGTGATGATCAATCCCAGCGAGGTGAAGGGGATCTCCATTTTCCTGCGCGTGGCGGAGCGTTTTCCCGAATGGGAATTCGGCGTGCTGCCGGGGTGGGGAACTACGGCTGAGGATCGGCGGGCGATCGAAGGGCTGCCCAACATCAGCTTTCTACCCAACGCGCCGAATATCGACGACGTGCTGGCCGGCACGCGCGTGCTGCTCATGCCGTCGCTCTGGTATGAGGGCTTCGGCCTCATCGTCATGGAGAATATGCTGCGCGGCATCCCTGTGGTGGCCAGCGATTCCGGCGGCTTGAAGGAAGCCAAGGCGGGCACGCGCTACGTGATTCCGGTGAATACCATCGAGCGGTATCAGCCGGTGTTCGATGAACTGGGCATGCCCAAACCCGTGGTGGAAGAGAACGACCCGGCGCCGTGGTTCGCCGCGCTGCAGGAATTGCTGACGGACCAGGAAGCCTATCTCCGCGAATCGGCAGCATCGCGGCGGGTTGCGCTGGACTTTGTGGCGGGGCTGGACGAGGCGGACATGGAGCGGTATCTGCTGGCGCTTCCGCGCTCGATGGCGGCGCCGGAGCGGGCGTCCATCGAATCGCTCACGCCGGAAAAGCGGGCTCTCCTGTTGCAGCGGTTGCACCGGCGGAAGCTGGTGACTTGATGCGCATTCTGCTGGCGCAAAATTCGCTCTACTATCCGGCCCACGGCGGCGGCGATAAATCCAACCGGCTGCTGCTGGAGGCGCTGGCGGGGCGCGGTCACCAGTGCCGCGTCGTGGCGCGCATCAGCGAATTCGGCGAGCAGCAGGAAGCGCGGTATTTGGCCGACCTGGCGGAGCGCCATACCACTGCGGTCGCCGAAGCCGGCGTGGTGCGATTACAGCGCAAGGGTGTGGATGTGCACGTGGTGACCAATGCCAATCTGCGCGCGCATGTCTCATCGCAGATCGGCGTGTTCGGTCCCGACGTAATCCTGGCGTCCACGGACGACCCGGCGCAATTGCTGCTGGACGTCGCGCTGCGTTCGGCAATCCCCGTAGTCTATCTGGTGCGCGCGACGCTGGCCGTTCCCTTTGGCCCCGATTGCGCTTTTCTCAGCGAGGCGAAAACGCAGCGGCTGCGCGCGGCTGCCGCGGTGGTCGGGGTCAGTCAGTATGTGGCCGATTATGTGGTGCGCTGGTCAGGCATCCCGGCCGTGCACGTGCCCATCTCGCTACTGGAGCCGCAGGAAGGCGCGACGGCATCCCCGGATCCGGATGGCTTCGTCACGCTCGTCAATCCTTGCGCGGTGAAAGGCATCTCCATTTTCCTGGCGCTGGCCGACGCATTTCCGCAGATACCGTTCGCCGCTGTACCGACTTGGGGAACGACGGAGGAAGACCGCGCCGCGCTGGTGGCGCGCCCGAACGTGAGTTTACTTACTCCCGTCGACCGCATCGACCATCTTCTGGCACGCACACGCGTGCTGCTGGCGCCTTCCTTGTGGGCGGAGGCCCGTTCGCGGATTATTCTGGAAGCAATGCTCCGTGGCGTTCCGGTGATGGCGGCCCAGGTCGGCGGTATTCCCGAAGCCAAAATGGGTGTCCCGTATCTGCTGCCGGTGAATCCCATCATTCGCTACGAGACGCGCGTGGATGCGCAGATGGTGCCGGTGGCGCAGGTGCCGCCGCAAGACATCGGGCCATGGAAGCAGGCGCTGGCCAAGCTTCTGACCGATCGCGCCCATTACGACGAGATCTCGCGAGCCTCCCGGAAAGCGGCGGAAGCGTATCGCGACGGCTTGAGCGTCGGGCCGCTGGAAGAAATTCTGAGGAATGTGAAACCGGCGCCGCGCGCTGCCGCTTCTCTCGCACCCGCGCCAACCGGCCTCTCGCCCGAGAAACGAAAACTCCTGGCGCTGCGTTTGCGCAAACTGGCTCCGCCCTCGGCGTGGTTCCCCGGCGCCGATGCAGCCACGGGCAATCGGCTTTTCTGTTTCCCCTTCGCCGGCGGAGGCGCCACCTGGTTTCCCGCTCCTAACGCGTGTCCCGTGAGGCTGCCGGGGCGCGAGTCCCGCCTGGCCGAAGCGCAGTTCGAAAAAATGCGGCCGCTGGTGGAAGCCCTGGCCGCCGCCATCGAGCCGTATCTGGACCTTCCCTACGCCTTCTTCGGACACAGCATGGGCGCTGCCGTGGCGTTCGAACTGACGCGGGAACTCCGCCGTCGAGGCCGCGCTCTGCCGCGCATTCTGATCGCCTCAGCGGCGCGCGCTCCGCAGTTCCGGCGCGGCCACGTGCCGACTCCCGCCCCATCGGACGCCGACTTTCTGGCCGAACTCCGCCGCCTCGGAGGCATGCCGGACGAGGTGCTTGACGACCCGGCCCTGCTGCACACCATCCTGCCGGCATTGCGCGCCGACGCCACGCTGTATCGGAACTACAGCTACACCGACGACGCGCCGCTCGACTGCCCCATCCGCGCCTATGGCGGCATCGACGATACGCGCATCACTCGCGAACATCTGGACGCGTGGAGTGAACAGACCACCGCGAATTTCGCGACGCGTCTGTTTCCCGGCGGCCATTTCTACTTCAAGCAGAGCGAGGCTTTTCTGCGCGCGCTGGCGGAGGACCTGTGAGCCCCGGGGAGCTGCACGTCTGGCTGATCCACGTGGACAAGTTGCGCGATGAGCAGTTGCCCGCGGCCACGCCGGGCGAAGTGGCGCGGTCGCTCCAATTTTCGGGCGTACAGCGTCGCCGCTATCTGCGCGCCCATCGCGCCATGCGCGCCATTCTCCAATCGCTCACCAATGTCGACCTGCGTTTTGCGATCACCGAAAGAGGCAAGCCGTTTCTGGCGACCGCTCCCGAATTGAAATTCAACCTGGCACGTTCCAAGAGCATGGCGCTGGTGGCGGCGTCGCTGAATATCGACGTGGGCGCCGACATCGAGCGGCTGCATCCCCTCACCGACTATATGGGGATCGCCGAACGCTTCCTGCCACCGGCCGCGGCCGCTGAGTTTGCCGCAGTGTTCCAACCCGATCCAGAGCGCGAATTCTTTCGCCGCTGGACCCGTACGGAGGCCATGCTCAAGGCCACCGGCGAAGGCCTGTACGGCGCGGGCAGGGAAGTGGAAGGCGAATGGACGGTGGCCGAAATTGACGCAGGCGCGCGCTACGCCGCCGCGGTGGCAGCCCCGAGTCCCGGCCTGCAAGTGATAGCGCACACATTCGGAGAGTGAAATGAAAATCGTGATCTTAGACGGGTATGCCCTGAATCCCGGCGACCAGAGTTGGGACGGCTTCCGCAAGTTCGGCGAGGTCGAGGTCTTCGACCGCACTATGGTGGACGAAGTGGCAGCGCGCGCCGCCGGGGCTGCCGTAGTGCTCACCAACAAGACGCCGCTGCCCGACTACGTGATTCGCCAACTGCCTGACCTGAAATACGTCGGCGTGCTGGCCACGGGCTACAACGTGGTGGACGTGGAGGCGGCACGGCAGTGCGGAGTGGTGGTCTCCAACATCCCGACCTATGGTACGGCCTCAGTGGCGCAGTTCGTTTTCGCGCTGCTGCTGGAACTCTGCCACAACGTGGGACTGCATGCCGGCGCGGTGCGCGCGGGGGAATGGTCGCGGTCGGCCGACTGGAGTTTCTGGAAGACGCCGCTGATGGAACTGTCCGGCAAGACGATGGGCATTGTGGGCTTCGGGCGGATTGGACGTCAGACGGGCCGCATTGCCGACGCGATGGGCATGCGCATTCTGGCCTGCGATACCTATCAGGCCGATGCGCCGCTGTACACGGGCTTTCGCTGGGGCAGCCTGGAAGAGGTGCTGCGCGAGAGCGATGTGGTGAGTCTCCACTCGCCGCTTTTCCCGGAAACGCGCGGCATGATCAACGCGGCATCTCTGGCGGCGATGAAGCCCACGGCCTTCCTCATTAATACGTCGCGCGGTCCTCTGGTGGTGGATCAGGACCTCGCCGATGCGCTCAATGCGGGTGCT
Organism: Candidatus Sulfopaludibacter sp.; assembly: GCA_035551455.1. Taxonomy (GTDB): domain Bacteria; phylum Acidobacteriota; class Terriglobia; order Bryobacterales; family Bryobacteraceae; genus Sulfopaludibacter. Next base: position 2,424 of record DASZMZ010000261.1, on the reverse strand, counting down.
CTCGCGGGCGCGGGGCTCGACGTGCTTTCGGTGGAGCCGCCCATCGACACCAATCCGCTGCTGAAGGCGAAGAACTGTCTGGTGACTCCGCACATCGCCTGGGCCACGCGGGAGGCGCGCGGGCGCCTGATGGAGATTGCCGTGGAGAATGTATCGGCGTTCCTGGCGGGAACCCCGAGAAACATGGTAAGTTAACGATAACCGAGAGAGTTACGGACCAGGAGACTTCCATGGATCGAAGAAACTTCATCGTTAGTTCGGCAGCGGCCCTGGGCGCCGCATCCAATATGTTCGGTTCGCCTTCCGACACCGTGCGCATCGGCGTCGTCGGCATCGGCGGCCGCGGACCTTCGCACCTGAACGGCTACGCCAAGCTTCCCAATGTGGAAGTGGTGGCCCTTTGCGATATCGACGATTCGCACATTGCCAAAGGCCTCGGCATCATGGAAAAGCAGGGCAAGCCGAAGCCGCAGACTTATAAAGACATTCGCAAGCTTCTGGAAGACAAGAATATCGACGCGATCTCCATCGCTTCTCCCAATCACTGGCACACGCTGATGACCATTTGGGCGTGTCAGGCCGGTAAGGACGTGTACGTCGAGAAGCCTTGCTCGCACAATATCTTCGAAGCCAAACAGATTGTGGCGGCGGCTCGCAAGTATAACCGCATGGTGCAGCAGGGCAGCCAGATCCGCTCGTCGGTGGCCATTCAGGAGGCCATGCAGAAGATGAAGGACGGCCTGATCGGCGATGTCTACATGGCGCGCGGTCTCTGCTTCAAGTGGCGCGACACGATTGGCCATGCGCCGCCCAAGCCCGTGCCCGCCGGCGTGGATTACGATCTCTGGACCGGTCCCTCACCCATGCACCAGTTCACGGAAAATCGTTTCCACTACAAGTGGCATTGGTTCTGGGATACCGGCAACGGCGATCTGGGCAATCAGGGCATCCACGAAATGGATGTGGCCCGGTGGGGGCTGGGCGTCAAGTATCCCGTGAAAGTGAGCGCCATGGGCGGCCACTTCATGTTCGATGACGACCAGGAAACGCCCAACACGCTGAACTGCGCCTTCGAGTTCAACGAGGCCGGTAAGCGCAAAATGCTGGAGTTCGAAGTCCGCCACTGGATGAGCAATCACGAAGCGACGGTGGGCGATACCACGTACCTGGGCAACGCCACCCCGGAAAAACCCAAGCGCGGCGGCGACAGCATCGGCAACATCTTCTACGGGTCGAAGGGCTACGTGACGATGGACAGCTACCAGTCCTACCAATCGTGGCTGGGCAAGGAGCAGGCGCCCGGACCCAAGGGCAACAAAGGCGGCGACCACTTCGCCAACTTTGTGGACGCGGTAAAGAGCCGGAAGCGGGAAGAGTTGAACGCGGAAATCGAAATCGGCGCCGCGTCGACGGTGTTGGTCCACCTGGCCAACATTTCGTATCGCCTCGGCCGCACGGTGAATTTCGATCCGGCGACGATGACGATTACCGGGGACGCGGAAGCCGGCAAGATGATGACGCGTGTGTATCGCAAGCCCTTCGTAGTCCCGGAAAAAGTGTAGGCTCCGCTCTCGCTTACGGACGGTTCAAGCTGCGCTGAATCGGTCGGGTCTCGCCCGAGGTGATGTACTGCGAGCGAGCCCGACGCCGCGTGTTACGCTCAAAGTTAATCACCACTTTGAGGCCTCTTATGTCCTATCTCTCTATACGCGATCTAGATCTCAACGGAAAACGGGTGTTCATCCGGGTGGATTTCAACGTGCCCCTTCAGAAAAACGACAAGGGCGAAATGGAAATCACCAGCGATAAGCGCATCAAGGCGTCGCTGCCCACGATTCAGTACGCGCTCGATCACGGCGCCGCCGTCATTCTGGCATCGCATCTGGGGCGTCCCAAGGGAAAGCCTAATCCCGAGATGAGTTTGAAGCCCGTGGCGCGGCGCCTGGAAGAGTTGCTCGGCCGGCCGGTGAAGATGGCGCCCGATTCGATTGGTGCGGACGTAGAAGCCATGAAGCCGGCGCCGGGCGAAGTATTGCTGCTGGAGAACCTGCGCTACTACGCGGAGGAAGAGAAGAACGACCCGGAATTTGCCAAGAAACTGGCGGGGCTTTACGACATTTACGTGAACGATGCGTTTGGGTCCGCGCATCGCGCGCATGCCTCTACCGAGGGCATGATCCGATTCATGCCACAGACTGCGGCCGGGCTGCTGATGGAGCAGGAGTTGAAATATCTGGGCATGGCGACGCGCAATCCCGCGCGCCCTTGCGTCGCGATCCTGGGCGGCGCCAAGGTATCGGACAAAATTGAGGTAATCGAAAACCTGGGCAAGATTGTCGACCGCCTGCTGATCGGCGGCGCCATGGCATACACGTTTCTGAAAGCGCAGGGACTGCCGACCGGCCGGTCGCTGGTGGAAGACGA
>DASZMZ010000260.1:0-51151 GCA_035551455.1 Candidatus Sulfopaludibacter sp. | reverse complement strand
TCACGATTCTGACCGTCGCACCGACTCTCCGCGACACCATCGCGACTTTTGGCGAAGCGGCGCAAGCATAATCGAAACTGCGTGATATAATTGGTCTTCACCCCACCCGAGGGCTTGTAGCTCAGTTGGTTAGAGCGCCTGCTTGACACGCAGGAGGTCACAGATTCGAGTTCTGTCAAGCCCACCATTCCTCTCCAGACCGAACGACCCGAGTGTGTTCCGATGGCAGCGCTCTTCTGGCATTGAGTTGTTTCGGCGATCTTCGGGCTTCGGCGACACCGACCTCGAGTTGCTATAGTCGAATCGTACAACTCGCGTTAATCCGCTATGCGTGCGACTTCCATTCCCATCGTAGTTCTCCTGCTTGGTTGCGCGACTGCGGCTGCACAACCTCGTTCAGACCGGACCCTTCCCCGGTTTAATGGAAGGGCCGTCACGATCACCGAAGCCGAAACCGATCCAGACGGCTACTTTCCGAAAGGCCCAGCAACTGTATGCCTACAGGCACCGAAGCAGTGCTACACCGCCCCCAAGGACTTCGGGAGAAATCCTACGGTCATGCTGGTGACATTGAACAACCTGCCCGCCTTGTTCTTCTCCGCCGCAAGCGGAGGCGTTAGTGGCTGGACGATCCATTTTGCGCTTTTGCGGCCCGGAACCCGCAATGACCTGGAGAATCTGTTTATGTCCGATGTGTCAGTTTCGAATCAGAGCCAGAACGTATTCTGGACCGACGCTGGCGTTTCTGATGCACCGTTCTTTGTCACAGCGGACTACGTCTGGGGAACAGATGAAGGCCACTTCGGCCCTCATCGGTACATCATTTCTGCATACGTCCAAAAGCACTCATCGGATCTTGAAGCCAGTTATTATTATCTTGAAGACCGCTACATGACCGCCCGCACTCATGACCGGGAGGCCGATGCGGACATCTTAGCTGCCGAAAAGCCGGAGATACTCAACCGGCTCCGGCGGCTCAAACTCGAGGAAGCTGCTCGCCGTCCGGCGCAGTAGAACGGCGCACTTGTCTTCAGATCAGACCTCTACCGTAGCGCGAGTTGGGACTCCATTTGGACTCCACAATCTGTCAAGCCCACCATTCCTTCAAGAAGTATCATAGTGGTATGGGAACGCTCCACATCAGCGACACCGATCTGGCTCGCGATCCTTACTCCGTGCTCGCAAAGGTCGAGGGGCGTCCTATCTCCGCCTGCATCGCATCTGCCAAGGCTAGTGGCTCGAAGCTGATTTTGGACGAAGGTTTCGCGAAGGATGTCGAGGAAGGGATTAAAGAGCGCAGCCAGCCCTGGAATCCCCCCTGCTGGGACTGATCCTCGATTCCAGCGTCGTCATCGCAGCAGAGCGGAAAATCGCTCGTTCCCACACAAATCAGGTGCTAACGATCAGAGTGGAGTAGTCCACGTCCGGCCCTGGGTGGGGTCTGGCTCTTCGGTACTAACCTTCCCACCCGAACTTCGTCTTTCCTTCAGCTATGAAGAACAGACTTTCGCTCGGCTTGCTGATCTGCCTTTCCGCACTGGCCCAGGAGCCAAAGTTCGAAATCTCGGACGTGCATGTGAGCACCACTCCGCAGGGGTTCGCTCAGAATTTTGGCGGGGTGCTTCGTGCCGGACGCTATGTTAACCGGGACGCGACCATGCTGGACCTCATCAAGGCCGCGTATGGGGTGACCGAGGACGCGATTTCCGGCGGACCTGGCTGGTTGAATTCCGAAATCTATGAGGTGGTTGGCAAGGTGCCGGACGGCACGAACATGGCGACCGCCAACCTCATGTTGCGGTCGCTGCTGGAAGAGCGTTTCAAGCTGGCGACCCACAAGGGAACCGGGCAGGTGCCGCGCTACGTGCTGAGTGTCGGCCCGGGCGGGTCGAAACTAAAGGCGCCGAGCGGGTCGGGAAATCCGGGCTGCCAACCGCAACAGCAACAGCCACAGCAGCGCGGCGACCCACGCTCGCAGCCTAACATTATCGTCGTGTGCCACGACTTGACGGCCGCCGACATCGCCGACAACCTCCATCAGATGGCGGGGGGTTATTTCGATCACGATGTGGTGGATGCGACGAAGCTGGAGGGGACGTGGGATTTCATGCTGGAATGGACCGGCCGCGGCGCGCTGGCAGCCAAAGGCGCCGACGGTATCTCGGTATTCGACGCGGTCAGCAAACAGTTGGGGCTGAAGGTGGAGTTGAAAAACCTGCCCATGGAATCACTGGTGATCGACCATGTGAACAGGAAACCCACCGACAATGCGAAGGGCGCGGCGGAGGCTTTGGCCATGGCGCCGCCGCGGTTTGAGGCCGCGTCCATCAAACCAGCCAGCCCCGATAATCAGATGGTCGGGCTGCTCTATACGGGCGGCAGCGAGATGAGGGCGGGCGGCACACTGCATGACTTGATTGCCATGGCGCTCCAGATATCACCCAATATTGCCAAAGACACGGTGATCGGCATCCCGAAGTCGGCGGACACGATCCACTGGGAAATCACGGCCAAGGTGCCGAGCACGGGCGAAGGCGCTCCGAACGTGGTCCGCGGACGGCCGCAGCCTCCGCCCCTCAGCGTCGGGCTGCAAATGCTGTACGGACTGATGCTGGACCGCTTCGAGCTGAAGACCCATAAGGAGAATCGGGAGGTCACGGTCTACGCGCTTTCGGTGGCTGGCGGTAAACCGAAATTGAAGCAGGCGGAAGAGTCCGAACGCGCCGGCTGCAAACCCGATGCCAGCCTGCCGAAACCGGTGACTAACATGGGGCCGATGATCGCCTGCAAGAACACCACGATGACCGAACTGGCGCAGAATCTGGCGCTCATGGCCAATGCCTACATCGATCACCCCATCGTGAATGCCACGGATCTGGAGGGCGGTTGGGATTTTGCGGTGGGCTGGACGCCGAAGGGCATGCTACAGGCCGCGGAGTCTTCCAATGCGGCATCGGGAACCACGGCGGCAGTTGAGCCGACGGGCATTTCAGTTTTCGAGGCAGTGGAAAAAGAGCTTGGGCTGAAGCTGGTGAAACAGACGCGATCCATTCCGGTAATCGTTGTGGACCACATCTCCGAGAAGCCGGTGGAGTAGGCCGGGGGGGATTTGGGGGCAGACGGAAGGAAGCGCCTGCCCCACCTAACTGCAACTACTGGGGACGCATCCAGATATCCTCCATCACAGTGACGGAGGAGTGGTAGGTCTGGCCGCCCACGGTAAGGCGGACTGCGTAGACGCCAGGTTCGACCATGGTGCTGCCACCACCGCCGCCCCGACCGCCGCTGACGAACGGCACGCCGCCTCGACCCGCGCCGTTACGGCCACCGCCGCCACCGCCGCCAAAGCCGAACTGGCCGCCCACTGCTTCCGTGAGTACTTGCTGCACGTTGATCGGGGTAGCCGGACCAGCCGCCGGCGGAGTTGCACCGGCTGCCGGGGGAGTCGCACCCGCATTACCGCCGCCACGGCCTCCGCGACCGCCGCGACCACCGTTCGCCGTGGCTGCGCCGGCGGCCGGAGCCTTCTGCATGTTCCACTGGAACCGGTTCATGCCCGCCTTGAGCTCCACATTCATCGTGCTGGTAACCGTGGTTCCCGTCAGGAAGTCCAGCTTCCCGCCGGAGACATCCTTACTGGACCAGATGCTGATGGCAGTGCCGCCCTGGGGATTCTGACTATGGAAGTCGCGAGCGGTGGGATTCCGGCTGGCGGAAAGATCGTTCTTCCACTGGACGGCCGGCCGCGGTTCGTACAACACGACATCGGCGCCGGGGTTCTGCTTATACTGCTCGAGTGCCGTAATGTCGTCGGCAATCCAGATGGAGCGGCCATGGCTGGCGACAATCAGGTCGCGGTCGCGCGGGTGAATCAGAATATCGTCCACGCGAACGCTGGGCAGGCCGGTCATGAACTTGCTCCACTCCTTACCGCCCTGCTGGGTGACGTACAGGCCGAATTCGGTGCCGACGAAGAGCAGGTTCGGATTGTCGTAATCCTCGCGCAGCGCGTTGATGGCGCCCTTGGCGGGAAGGTCACCGGTGATGTTGGTCCAGGTTTTGCCGTAGTCGGTCGTCTTGAAAAGGTACGGCTTCCAATCGTCGTTGCGATGGTTGTCGAGCGCCACAAAGCAAGTGCCGGGATCGAAGTGGGAAGGCTCGATGCGCGAAATCTGTACCCAGCCATTGGGCGCGGGAGGCGCCGGTTGGATGTTGGGCGCGACGTTGGTGAATGTCTCGCCGTCATTCATGCTGAGCTGGAGATTGCCGTCGTCGGTGCCGATCCAGATGATGCCCGGGCGCGAGGGTGATTCGCGGATCTGCGTAGCCAGGGAACTGGCGGCATAGCCATCGTGTTTGGACGCCATCGGCTTATCGCCAGCCACGCCCATGATGGCCTGTTCGGGAGCCCAGCGGTTGACGTTCTTGGACAGATCCGTCGGGTTCATCCACCAGGAGTCGCCGCGATTGGACGACTTTAAGAAGTACTGCGCGGCCATGTAGACCTTGGCCGGATTGTGCGGCGAGATCTCGATAGGAGCGTTCCAGTAGAAGCGGAGGGTATCGAGCTTGTCCGGAGCGTTGGTCACGTTCGGCGCGCCGCCGCGTCCGCCAAAACCGCCCAGATCGGCTGGGGCGGTGGCCGGAGCAGCTCCGCCGGGGGCCGCAGCAGCACCGGTGGCCTGGGCTTCGGTGCCACCTTGCACCGCGCCTCGGCCGGCATTGGGCCGGATGCTCTTTTGCGTGCCGTTGCGCAGATCGTGACGGGACATGGCGCCATCCTGCGATTCGCCGTAGACGATGGCCCAATCGCTGGGATCCTGCCGCGTGTAGAAACCGTCGCCGCCGGCTACCGTAAACCAATCGTCGTTGGTGGGGCCGTTGCCCGAACGGAGCGCGCTCGGGCCGCACCAGGCATTGTTATCCTGCAAGCCGCCGCAGACCCAGTAGGGACGGCGCATGTCGGCCGAGACCTGATAGAACTGGCCCACGGCGATGCTGTTGTGATGATCCCAGCTACCGGGCTTGGCGCCATTGTTGCTGCTATCGACGCCGCCGTCGTGGCCTACCCAGACCTGGCGCGAATCCTTCGGATTGATCCAGATGGCGTGATAGTCGGTGTGCGATGCCTGCATGCCGTACCAAGTCTTGCCGCCATCCACGGAAACGCGGCCGGGATTGCCGCCGGTGAAAATCTTCTGGTCGTTATTCGGATCGACGCGAATCTGGCTGAAGTACATGGGACGGTCGTTGCAACCGCTCATCTGCTTCCAGGTCTTGCCGCCGTCTTCGGAGCGGTACACGCCGTTGCCATTCAGGTTCGGAACAGCCGCAGCGCCGCCGCGTCCGCCGCCACCACCACCGCCGCGTCCGCCGGTGCCTACCCATTCCGGATCGGTGCCCGCGGTGCAGCTATTGCCGCCCGTGTCGCCGCCGCCGCCGCGTCCCACCAGCCCAAACAGGCTTTGGTTCGTGAGCGTTCCGGCCGCTACAGCGGTACGAATGTTTTCCGCCGTCACGGTGCCGGCCGTAATCGCGCCGCGCATCTGATCGGCGGTCACAGTCTCCGCCGCGAAGCCGGAGACGATCTGCTCGGCCGTCATGCCCGCGGGCGGAGGAGCCGTGGTTCCGGCGCCGCGTCCCGCAGTCTTCTCCGGGCCGCCGTCCTTATCCGTGCCGCCGCCGGTACCCGCGCCCGCGCCGGCTTCCACCTGCGCGTACACGATCGAAGATTTGCCGCGGAAAATCGAGACCGCGATGCGGCCATAGATACCGTCCTGCGGCTTCGGCCAACCGGCGCCGTCGATGCGGGTCCACGTGTCGCCCGCGTCGGTGGTCTTCCACAGCCCGCTGTTCGGACCGCCGCCGTTCAAGCCCCACCAGGTGCGCCGCCGCGAATACGAGCTGGCAAACAGCACCTTGGGATTGGACCAGTCGATGGCCACATCATTGAACCCGGTATCGTTGTCAATAAACTTGGATTTCTTCCAGGTCTTCCCGCCATCGGTCGATTTGTAGAGGCCGCGGTCGGGATTGGGACCAAACAGGTGGCCCATGGCAGCAACATAGACGGTGTTCGGATTGGTGGGGTCCACGACGATGCGGCCGATCGACTGGGTGTCGTCCAGACCCAGATGGGTCCAGTGCGCGCCGCCATCGGTGGTGCCCCAGACGCCGTTGCCGATCGAAGAACTCTGGCGATTATTGGCCTCGCCGGTACCCACGTAGACCACTTCCTTATTGGAGGGTGCGATGGCGATAGCGCCTACCGAGGCGTTGTCCATGTTCTCCCACAGCGGCTTCCAATAGTTGCCGCCGTCGGTGCTCTTCCACAAGCCACCGGTGGCGAAACCGATGTACATGGTCATGGGATCCTGCTCCGCCGCCTGAATATCGTCCACGCGGCCCATCATGTTGGCCGGGCCGATGGAGCGGAAGGTGAATCCGCGGAGTAACGGGTCTGCCGATTGATTCGGAGGAGGAGTCTGCGGCGCCTGCGCGCCTCTTCCCTGCCCCCAAGAAATCGCGGTGATACCTAAGCAGGCTAAAACCCCGAGTGCTGTTGTGGTGAAGCGGTACTGCGACTGCCGAACACGCATAGTGGTCCTTTCAAACGTTGCGCCGTCTTGCCGATCGTGGAAATGGTTGATACGTGTAAATGTACCAAAACCAGAGGCCTTCGCGGAACCTATTTTCACAGGCCGCAGGACGCTAGAATCGTTAAGAATATGAATCGCAGGGACTTTTGTTTGAGCCTCGCCGGGCTGCGAGTAGCCCTGTCCGCGGAGAGAAGTACCTGGGACCAGACGGGCCAGATTCGATTCGTGCTGACCGACCGGCTGGATCACCCGTTCTACTACTGGCCGCGGACGCTGCTGGCTTTTCCGATTGATTTTCGCCAGTCCGTGGAGTTGAATCGGCTGGTCCTGAAGCGCGCCGATACCGGGGAGACGGTCCCGATTCAGTTCGCCGACGTGGTCCACGAAGGCTCCGCACTGCGGAGCGCCACGCTGCATTTCTTCTCCGACCTGCCGAGCGGCGCATCGCGTGAGTTCGTTCTGTCGGCTGGGGCCGCTCCCGTGGTCCATGCGCCGCAAGTCCGCGAAGTTCACGAAGGCGACACCATCATTCTGGATTCGGGTGCGATGCGCGTTCGCATTCCGGCCAGCCAGACGGTCCGCGGCGATGTGCCGGGTCCGATCATGCAAGTCTCGCGCGGCGGAGCGTGGATGGGCGCCTCCAAGCTGAGTTTCGCGGACGGCAAGGTGACGCGCATCGTCACCCGGCGAGTGGCGGACGGGCCGCTGTACCTCGCGTTCGAGATGACCTACGAGAGTGAAGGCGGCTCCCGCTACGTGGCGCGGCTGCAATGCAACGGCGGCTTCGAGTTCGTGCGCCTCCAGGAGGACATGGAGGGCTTGCGTCCGGGCGTGCAGGGCGCTTTCACGTCCACCTGGACGGGGTTCGACGTGACGCACCGGCAGGCGCCGAATCATCCGGTTCCGCTGATGCCTAAGATTGGCGATTACGACAGCTACAGTTGGGAGAAGATCGACGAAGTCTGGCGCGGGCGCGACATCATTATGGGGTCCAGCCGGCCGATCTACTTCGAATCTCCGCCCCAAGGCGAACTGCCGTTCTGCCTGGGCATCTTTCAATCCTGGCCTGCCTATCACGTCCTGACCAATGCTAATTTTTGGAACCAGCGCACGGGTGACGCGCTCGGCGTATTCATTGACAAAGTCAACGAGTGGCAGGATCACGAGTACGCCTACGAGGTGGAATCCACGGCGCTACAGGTGCGCTTCCATTACCAGGACAAACGCTTCTGGTGGCACTGGCCGCTCACGCGGGGACGCCGCTCCACCTGCCTCGCGTTCTACGACCACGAAAAAGATAAGGACGCGATGCACGAGTTCGAGCGCGCCACCGGATCCGTAGTGCGCAATGGGCTCACCTATCAGGTGGGCCGCGCGTACACCTCGCACACACTGTGGCTGCAGAATCGCTACGGCACCATCGACCTGAACAGCGTCAAGGATTGGGTGCTCGAGTATCCGGAGACCGGCCGCCGCGCTCCGCTGCTTTTGACAACGGGAACCATTCACGATCCCGCCGAGCTCGAACGCGTCGTGATGACATCCGGTTATGCCTGCACGCTGCCGGTGCTCGGCGCGCGGGAGAACGGCGGCAGCGGACCCATCCCAGGGAGGAATATCGTCAGCTTCAGTCCCGTACCCAGCCGTCAGGTGCAAGGCTCCTGGGTGGGCGGCTTTAATGCCAGCAGGGCCGCGATGAATGAGCGGCAGCGCCGGCGATTGACCGCGATGTTCCTGTTCCTCGGCTACGTTCACGCGGGCGACGATTATATGCCGGTGGTTCCCATGCTGGGCGGCCATCCGAATTTCCTGGCCGATGTGAAGGCCGGGCTCGCGTCCATGGCGTTCCTGTTTCCCGATCACCCCATGGCGCCGGTGTGGGCCGATCACTGGCAGAAGTGCATGCAGCTCAACGCGCGCTTCAATACGCGTCCCGCCGTGAAAGCGTGGGACGCGCAGGGTGGACGCTGGACCGAAAATCTGGGCACGTACGTCTGGGCGTTTCTGCACCCGTGTCTGCACACGGCATTCCTGCTGCGGCAGTACGATGGCGTGGAGCGTTTCGTTTCGCCGCAGATCGCGGACCTGGCCCTCTGGCTGGTGAATGCGCTCTCCGCGCCGTTCAACGGAGAGACCGAGGAAGCGTACCGCGTGCTGCAGAAGTTCGATGGAGGCCGCGAGTGGGACGTGGTGGCGCCCGGCAAAGGGCCGCGCCGTGTCTACGCGCCGCAAGGCTCGCACTCGGAGCGGCGCATGCCTCCGGCGTCGCTTTGGCATTTAGGAAAGTCGCTGCAGCGCTACGCGCCGTTGGCCGCGGAGTACGCCATGTGGGCTACGCGCTCCACCAATCAGGAATCAGAAACCTCGGTGGACGGTCCGAACCCCTGGGAGAAGATGTACAACGTGCCCGATAACCTGGGCACCAATCCGCACCTGCGCAGCAGCAAGTTCACCGGCTATGGCGTGGTGCTGCGCGCGGGGGTCGGGGCCGATGAAGTCTCCGTTCACCTGCAACAGATCGACGAGAGTCCCAACTACCGTTGGGGCCGTGCGGGAGAAGGCGGCTGCGGCGTGCTTTACTATTTCGCCGCGGGCAAAGCATACAGCATGAACGGTCCCGAAGATACGGGCGACCGGATCGATCAGGACACCGATTTCTGCACCAATTTCGGCGTCTACAAAGCGGGACAGTTTCGCTCGATCGGCATGAACGTTCTCTCGCGTCCGCTGTATGACCTGGGCGCCGGACAATTCGCGGAGATTGTTCCGCGCGACGGCGCTTCGGCATACTCCGCGCCGGAGTACGTGAGCCGCAGCATCCTGCTGGCCGGCCACGAGTATTTCGTGGTGTACGACGAAGTGCTGGACGCGTCCATCCACCATCGCCTGTCGTGGTTTGTGCGGCGCGGCGAAGAGTTGCCGACTATCAAACTGACGCGCGGCGCCGACGGCAATCGCGAGTCGCAGCGCACTAATCTGCAGACGGACTCCACGCTGGGCGTTTGGTTCGACGGGGTGGGCGATTCCATGGCGGTGGTCAGTCATCGTCCCGAGATTGAGGCTGAAGCCGCTCTGTTCGGCGCGCGCGTCCGCATCGACGGCATGCAGGACCTGGTGTTCCGCAATCCGCAGCCGGTCGAGTATGCGGATGGCGAGACGGTGTTCCGCGGCACGGCGGGGCTCATCCGCACCGCGAAGGACCGGACCGAGTTCGCGCTGTTTCACGGCACGCGCATCGGAGTTCCCGGCATCGAGTTTCAGACACGGGATACGGAACTGGGGATCGGCGGCTCCGTTGTGCCCGGCAAAGCGCCGTGCGGCGAGTTTTATGCGCCAAAGCCATCGTCGGTGAGCATCCTCTCTGCGACGTCGGTCTTCTATGTGGATGGCGAGGCGCGCACCGGACGGCGCGAGTCCGGCGCACTCTGGTTCGACCTGGAGCAGGGTCGCCATCATTGGGAGCTGACGGAGCGACTGCCGGTCCCGATTGCACCCGGCATCCTGCGCACGGAGAATCATGCGGGTGGCGCGCGGGTTTATATCGCGCCCGTTGCCGGGGCCACGGAATATCGTGTGGAACTGAGTCGCGACTCGGGAGCCACGTGGACGGCGCAGCCCTCAGTCGACATCGGCGGCTTGCGGGATGGAGAGAAGGTGCATGTGCGTGCGGTGGCGCGCAACGCCGAGAACGAGAGCCAACCCGGGCCGGAATATCCGATCTACGTCACGCGTGAGGCACCGCTGCCTCCCGACGGAGTCCATGTGGAATTGGCGGCGGGCGCGGCGACGGTGAGTTGGGGCGAGGTCCTCGGCGTCAGCGAATACCGGCTGTACGTGCGGCGCAAAGGGACTCGGGAATTTCAACTGCTACACCGCGGACTCGACCGCGTCCACGTGGACCGGCGCACCGCCATTCGACCGTGCGACGCGATCCCGGGACAGGAAGGGACCGCGGAGATCTGGGAATACGCCGTGACTGCGTCGAACGGCAATGGAGAAGGGGTCCGCTCGCAAGTTGCCGATACCGATCCCGCGTCGTGGCGGAACTGGAATCCCAGACCGGGCGAGCGGTTCCGCAGACTGTATAGCGGGGCACCCGTTTATCCACCGCAGCCCAATGCGTGGCCGCGCTACTATCCCGAATAACTACTATCCCGAATAACTACTTCATCAACTCGGCGAGTTTGTCCTTCACCGCGGCGCCCCAGATATCGTAGCCCGGAGCCAGCGGGTGCAGGTTGTCGGGCCTGAAGGAACCCGGCAGGAAGTAGCCACTGTTGTCGAGGAACTTCAGGCCGATATCCAGGTAAAAGACGTGGCGCTGATCGTCCAGTTTGGCGATGATGCGGTTGATGTCGGCGATCTTGTCGCGCACCGCATCGCCGGGCACGCCGCGCGGGAAGATGGCGAGCAGCAGAATCTTGGCCTGCGGGAAATCGGTCCGCATCTCCTGCACCACCGCGCCGACGCCCTCGGCAATCTCGGCCGCCGTCATGGTGCCGGCGTTGTTAGTCCCGCCGGTATTGTTGGTGCCGATCATCACCATGATCGCCTTGGGCTGAAAGCCCTGACCCTCACCGTTCTTGAGTCCCCACAGAACGCCCTGCGTGGTGTCTCCGGCAACGGCGAAATTGGCGGTCTTCATGTCGCCGAAATATTTGTCGAACATGGCCTTGTTGGCGTCGCCCTGCACCCACCAATCGGTGATCGAGTCGCCGTGCAGCAGCAGGTCGATGTCGCCCTTCCTGGCGGTCTCGACAAAGCCTTCGTGGCGTGGACCCATGCGCTGCTGCGTCTGCGTGTAAGTGGCCGCGACATTCAGCCGCGGAGGCTGCAGCATGAGCAGCGGTTCGAATTTCTTCAGAAGGAGTTTGTTGGGCGACTTCTCGGAATCGATCCACTTCATGGTCGCCTGATTCACCTGCTGCAACTCCGCGGGAGTTGGGCGCGGGATCGCGACCTCGGGCGGCACAGGAGCCGGCGGGCCGATCACCACGGGTCCGAGGCGAGGGGGTTGGGCAAGCGCCAGGCTCGCCGCGGCCAGCAGGACTACGGCAACATCACGTACACGTCTCATACAAATCTCCTTCTCTGGTTGCTCCGCCAATTCTATCGCGGTATGCCGATCGGGACCGGCCGGCCGAAGTCCGGAGTGCCATCGGCATTCCAGGTGAAGGGCTGCGCCCGCGGAGAGCGATGCGAACCACATCCCTGATTGGGCTCGGAATTCGCATGGTACAACATCCAGTCCTGTGCGCCATCCGGTGACTTGAAAAAACTACCGTGACCCGTGCCGTACGCGTTGGCCTTGGGAGATTGCCAGAACACGGGCACCGGACTCTTCTTCCACGACGCCGGATTCAGAACGTCGCTGCCGGCCTGCGCGGTCAGCATGCCCATGCTGTAGAAATCCGTCCAACAACCGCCGGCCGAGTAGATCAGGAAAATTTTCCCATCGTGCCGCAGAATCTCGGGGCCTTCGTTGACATCGACGTGCAGCGGATTGAGCAGGTTCGCGCCGGGATTCTCCTCGCCGCCGCGCCTGGCAGTGAGGTCGCCGACCTTCTCCCAGGGATACTCCGGGGTCGAGATTCTGACACGCGGTCCCTTCACCGTCCACGGGTCCGAAAGTTCGGCGATGTACAGGCTTTGCGTGCCGTTCACGTCGGCGTCCCAACCCGACCAGATGAGGAACAGCCTGGAGCCCTCTTCGAAGACAGTGGCGTCGATGGCCCATCGATCTGTGGCATCGGCGACCTTTCCCTTGAATTGCCATTCGCCGGTCAGGGGATCCTCACTTTCGTTCTCGAGTACCCAGAGGCGATGCGAGGCGTTGGAGCCCGCGTCGGCGGCGAAGTAGATGTACCATTTGCCGCGGAGAAAATGAAGCTCGGGCGCCCAGATGTCGCGCGAGTACGGGCCGGAAGCGGGCGGCCGCCAGACGACTTTGCTTTCCGCGCTGGCCAGATCCGCCACGTTGCGCGTCTTCCAGATTTTCAAGGAACTGCCCGTGGTGTTCATGTAATAGTAGAAGCCGCCGCGGGAAGTAATCCAAGGGTCGGCGCCCGAGGATAAGAGAGGATTCACCAGCGCCGTCTGCGCTGTCAATACACTGGACGCAACTAGAGCGATTGCCAGCCGCGTCTGAACTTGAACCATGCAGAAAACGATAACACGCGGCCCGTATTACTACCCCGCAAGAGTTACCGAGGGGTGCGCTACAGGGAAGTGAGAGGTTTGGCGAAATGGCGTCCAACGCTCCCTGGTCGCGGCTCCGATTTCGTGTCGCGCACCCTTTACCGGGTGGCCAGGAAGCGGGCGATGCTCTGATTCAGGAATTTGGCGTCGGCGGGATTGCTCGCGGCGCCGGCCGTGTTGCCCCGCAGCGAAGGGATCGGCAGGATCGTGTCGCGCAGCCTACCGGGCAGCCAGGAAGCGGGAGATGTTCTCATTCAGGAATTTGGCATCGGCGGGATTGCTGGCGGCGCCGGCCGTGTGGCCCCACAGCGAAGGGATGGGCAGGAGCGTGCACCTGGCGATGAACGGAGCTTCGTAGCGCGCGTCACCGACGGGGAAATAGAGATCCGTCTCCGAAGGCATGTACAGGAAGGGGACTTTGATGGAGCGCAGGGCGCGTTCGACATCTCCGCCGAAACCGGGAGTCGTGCCGACGTCGTGCTTCTCCCAGGTGCGCGCCTGCAGGATGTAGTCATTGGCATCGGCGCTGAACTGGCGGCGAAAGCGGTTGGACACCTGCTCGAAGGTGGTGCCGGGCGCCGCATTGGCGCGCCACAATTCGCGGCGCCACCATTCCTGCGAATAGAGCCATGCGGCCCACACCATGCCGAAGGCCTCCAGCCCCTTGCGCGGCGGAGTGGTGTAGTCGCCGCCCTGAAACGTGGGATCCGCCGTGAGGGCGGCGATCTGTCCTTCCAATCGCACGACGCCGTGCGGGTACGTCTTGGCGGTACCCGATGTGGCCACGATGCGATCGGCGAAATCCGGATAGCTGACGGCCCACTGAAAGGCCTGTTGCGCGCCCATCGAAAATCCAATGACGGCCCGCAGGTGCTTGATCTTGAGTTCGTCCACCAGCAGACGGTGAACGGCCTCGACGTTGTCGCGAATGGTGGTCACGGGAAAGCGCGGCCCATGGAATGGCTCCGGCGTGTTGCTGGGTGAGGAGGAACTGCCGTTGCCGAAGAGTTCGCTCGTCACCAGAAAGAGAGTCGCGGGATCCAACGCCTTGCCCGGCCCGATCAGCCATTCGTAGCCGCGATAGCCCGCCATATAGTGCGAGGGCAGCAGCACGGCGTTGCTGGCGTCGGCATTCAGATGGCCGTAGGTGCCGTACACAACGCGCGCCTGCGGAAGCACCACGCCGCTCTCGGTGTGGAAATTGGCGATGACGAACTCGTGCTTCTCCCCCACCGGATTCTGGGCCGACAGCGTGGCACAGAAAAGGACCAGAACCAATGCTTTCATGGGATACATTCTCGCACTCCGCCCGACGGGCAGGGATCGGCATAGAATACATAGACGAAACTTGCAGGAGGGGGGAAACTCGAATGAAGATTTGGATGGTGTTGGCCTGCTGCGCGGCAGCGATGGCACAGCGGGGCAACCGGCTGACGTTTCCGCAGCAGACCCGGCAGCTGGCGTCTCCGGAAGTGGTGGCGCGCGGGCGGGCCGTATTCGGCGTGAACTGCGCGGCCTGTCATGGGGCCGACATGCGCGGCGGCGACCAGGGCGGGCCCAGTCTGCTGCGCTCGCTGACGGCGTTGAGCGATCAGCACGGCGAGACCATGGGTCCGGTGATCCGCGGGTCGCGGCAGGACAAGGGCATGCCGGCCTTCAACCTCAGCGCCGACGACGTGACCGCGGTGAGCGAGTACATCCATAGCGTGCTGGCGCAAGTGGGCAACCAGGCGCGTCCTCCAGGGGCTCTCGACCCGACCAGCCTGAACGTGCTGGTGGGCAACGCGGCGAAAGGCCAGCAGTATTTCCAGGCGAAGTGCGCCAGTTGCCATTCGACGACCGGCGACCTGCAGGGGATCGCGTCCAAGTACGCCGACCCGCGCACGCTGCAGAACACGTGGGTGTCCGGCGGCGGCGGTGGCGGACGCGGAGGTCGAGGCGGCGGCGAGGCCGGCAAACCTGCGACCGTCACCGTGACCCTGGCCAACGGGCAGAAAGTGGAAGGCACGCTGATCCGCAAGGACGATTTTCTGGTCACGCTGACGCTGGCCGACGGCAGCCGCCGGTCCATCGCGCGCGATGGCGATACCCCGAAGGTCGAAGTGCACGACCCGCACGAGGCGCACAAGAAACTGGCGCCCACCTTGACCGATGACGACATGCACAACGTGACGGCCTATCTGGCCACGGTGAAATAACCCATGAAATTGACCATACTGGCTTTCTCATCCTTCCTGTTTCCGGTTTTCGCACTGGCGCAGAACGGCTTGAATCCGGCCGAGATCCTCAAGCCGCTGCAAGAGCAATGGTCCACTTACAACGGCGACTACACCGGGAAGCGTTTCAGTTGGCTGAAAGACATCAACCAATCCACCGTGAAGAATCTGAGTCTTGCGTGGGCCACGCGCTTCGCCACCGGCTGCGGCCCGACCGGCGCCGAGAACGGCGGCGGGGGCGGCGGATTCGGTCGCGGCGGCGGAGGCGCGGCGGCTCCGATCATTCCGGGCGGCTTCGGCAAGGGCGACCTGAACAGTTGCGGCCCGGCCCGGCTGGGCGGCGGAATCCTGATGGTGGATGGCGTGATCTACATGTCGTCGCCCGATAATGCCTGGGCCGTGGATGCGCGAGACGGCACCATTCTCTGGCACTACTATTGGAAGACCCGCGGCGGCACACACACGGGCAATCGGGGCATGGGCATGTGGCACAACAACCTCTATCTGGAGGTGCACGACGATTACCTGATCTGCCTGGACGCGAAGACCGGCAAGGAAAAATGGAAGAAGGAAATCTCCAGCTTCGACCAACAGTACTTCTCTTCGGTGGCGCCGGTGGTGGTGGGCGACCACGTGATCGCGGGCACGGGAAACGATATGGATTCGCCCGGCTTTCTGCAATCCTTCGACCCTGAAACCGGCGCCCGGCAGTGGATCCTATACACGGTTCCGATGACGGCGGACGATCCGGCGGTGAAGACGTGGGCCAGTCTGGATGCGGCGCGGCACGGCGGCGCGCAGCCGTGGATTCCCGGCGCGTACGATCCCGAAACGCACCTCTACATGTTCGGCACCGGCAACCCCACGCCCGCTTACACCACGGGCCGCGGCGAGGGCGACAACCTGTACACGTGCTCGCTGGTGGCGGTGAACGTGGATACCGGCAAGATGGCCTGGTATTACCAGACGTCGCCGCACGATACGCACGATTGGGATTCGACGCAGACGCCGATCATCGCCGATATGCCGTTCAACGGGCGCACGCGCAAGATCGTGATGACGGCGGAACGCAACGGCTACTTCTTCGTTCTGGACCGGTTGACGGGCGAGCACCTGGTGACGGGCAAGTTCGGCCTGTACAACAACTGGGCCTCGGGTCTGGACGAGAAGGGGCGGCCCAAGCGGAATCCCGGCAAGGACGCGACCATTCCCGGATCGCTGGTGAACGGCGATGTGACCAACTATCCGCCGCCTTCCTTCTCGCCGGATACGGGGCTGTTTTATGTGCCGGAGAACAACTCGCTGCGCATCACGTATCTGATCGATCCGGACCCGCGCGGCTCCATGGGTCTGGGCGGCACGATGGGCGGAGGCGGCGTGAATTACGGGTCGTTCATCGACGCCATCGATTACCGGACCGGCGAAGTGATCTGGCGGCACGAGATCGCGGGCAGCGCCGGAATCCTGACGACGGCGGGCGGCCTGCTGTTCAGCGGCGACGGTCAGAATCTGGTGGCGTACGATTCGAAAAACGGTAAGCCCATCTGGCATTCCAAGATCGGCGCGTCGGGCAACGCACCGGAGACTTTCCTGCTGGACGGCAAGCAATATGTGCTGGCGACGGGCGGCGATCAGCTCTTCGCGTTCGTGCTGAATTAGACGCGAACCCGGTAGGGCCGCTCCTGATACTCGAAATAGTCGAAATCGGCGGGGCGGCCGGCGCCCGACAGATCCTGACAGCACATGCCCACGAAGGCTCCCGTGAAATTCGGCGTGCCGGGCGCGGCGGCTTCGTCGGAGAGAATGCTGGCGTCCAGAGGACCGGGAAGCCGGCACCAGTCGTGGCCTTCCACTTGGTATGCGAAGTGGAGGCGCTCGTAATCCACTTCGACGCGAAGGTGCACGGGCACGCCGCTGGGAATGGCGACGGGCTGGCTGAAGGCGTCCGACTGGACCTGGTCGGGAAGGCAGGACATGATGCGAAGGTGTCTGCCGATTTCGTCATTGTGCGAGATATAGAGGTAGTGAAATTTGCTGCCGTTGTAGTAGCAGACCAGGCCGGCCATTTGCTGGAAGCGGTCCGGCTCGAAATCGGTGACAGTGGCGGCGCTGAAACAGTGGGCCTGCTGGCGGCGCGCCACCAGCGCCTGGCGAAACAGGCTGCCGATGGTTTCGCGGCCGTATAGCCGGAGGTGGCCGGGACGGTCGGTGAGGCTGAAGAGTTCCCGCGGCCAGGGCGAGCGAAGCCACTGGAAATCGAGCGGCAGTTCGGGACTGTCGAACTCCTGGCGCACCGGCGGCGCGGCGAAGGGATGCGCGGAGAGCGCGGGGGCGTCCGCTTCGGCTTGAGGAACGGGATCGCCATTGGCAGTGCGCAGCCATCCGTCGGCGCCCCACGTCATGCGTTGGATGGCGGTCTCACGCCCCAGCGTGCAGCGGCCGCGATTGCGCAGGGGACGGCCGCACAGATGCACCATGTAGGTCTCGCCGGCAGCGGTGTCCACCAGGTCGGCATGGCCGGCGCGCTGCAGTTCGACGTCGGGCCGATCGCGCGAGGTCAAGATGTAACGATCGGGATGCAACTCGTAGGGGCCGCGAAGTTGCGTGGACCGCGCCAGGGTTACGGCGTGTCCCCAGCCCGTACCGCCCTCGGCCGTGAGCAAGTAGTAGTAGCCATCGCGGCGGTAGAGATGGGGGCCTTCGGTAAAGCCGATCGCGGTGCCCTGGAAAATCAGGTCGGTGGGTCCGACCAGGCGACTCTCGGCCACCGAGTATTCCTGCAGCACGATTCCCGCGAAGCGATTGCGGCCCGGGCGGTGGTCCCACAGCATGTTCACCAGGTATTTGCGTCCATCGTCGTCGTGGAAGAGCGAAGGGTCAAAGCCGCTGCTGTTGAGGTACACCGGATCGCTCCACTCGCCATCGATGCGCGGACTGGTGACCAGGTAGTTGTGGGTGTCGCGGAGTGAGGCGCCGGCGGCGCCCGCCTGGCTGGTGCGGCCGTAGCGTTTGACGTCGGTGTAGATCAGGTAGAACAGGCCTTCGGAGTAAGTCAGGCAGGGCGCCCAAATACCGCAGGAGTCGGGATCGCCAAGCATGTTGAGCTGGCTGGGGCGAGTGAGAGGGCGAGCGAGCAGGCGCCAGTGGACCAGGTCGCGGGAATGGTGGATCTGGACTCCGGGGAACCATTCGAAGGTCGAGGTGGCGATGTAGTAGTCGTCGCCCACGCGCACGATGGATGGGTCGGGATTGAAGCCCGGAAGGATGGGATTCCGAATTTTCAGAGCAGCGTCTGACATATTCACGCGGTTTCCATTTTGGGCTCACGCACCAGCGACCAGAGGACCGCGGCGCCGACCAGATCGAGCACGCCCAGACAGATGAAGAACGGAGTATAGCCGACGGTGGCGACGAGTCCGCCGATCAGCAGGGAGAAGATGAGCAGGCCGGCATTGCCGCAGGTTCCGGCCATTCCGGCGGCGGTGGCCACCTCGTTCTTCTTAAACAAGTCGGACGCCATGGTGATGACGGTCACGGAGAGCGTCTGGTGCGCGAAGCCGGCCAGACTCAGCAGCGCGATGGCGGCATAAGGACTTTCGACGAAGCCGACGAACGGGACGCCGAGCATCATCACCGCGCCTAAAGTGAAGGCGCCGCGGCGTGCGTTGATCAGGCTGAAGCCGGCCCGCTTTTGTAGGGTCATGGCCACCATGCCGCCGAAGATGCAGCCGAAATCGGCGGCCAGAAACGGCAGCCAGGCGAACATGGCGATCTGGCGCAGATCCATGTGGCGAACGGTGCTGAGGTAGAGGGGCAGCCAGAAACTGAGAGTGCCCCACGTGGGGTCGGCAAGAAAGCGGGGAATCGCGATGCCCCAGAAGTTTCGACGCCGCAGAATACTGCGGAGCGAAGGACGGGAGCCATCGCCCTGCAGATACTTCTCCTGCCCGGAGGCGATGTACGTCCGCTCCGCCTCGGTGAGCGACGGATGGCGGGCGGGCGATTGGTAGAACAGGAGCCACAACACGACCCAGACCATGCCGAGGCTTCCGGTAATCACGAAGGCGGCGCGCCAGTTGTAGCTCAGGATCGCCCATGCCACCAGCGGAGGCGCGAGCATCGAGCCCACCGAAGCGCCGATGTTATAAATGCCGCCGGCGAGTCCGCGCTCCTGGGCGGGGAACCACTCGGACGTCGCCTTCATGCCGGCGGGATTGGCGGAGCCTTCGGTGAAGCCGAGCAGGCCGCGCAGTCCGGCGAAGGCCTGCCAGCTATTGCCGAAGCAGTGCGCCATGTTCACCAGGGACCAGGCGATAGCGAAAATCGCGAACCCGATTTTGAGACCGAGCACATCGAGGATGTAGCCGCAGACCGGCTGCAACATGATGGCGCCCTGGAAGGCTCCGACGATCCAGGAATACTGCTGCGCAGTGATGTGGAGTTCCTTGAGAAGGGTGGGAGCAGCGACGGCCAGCGTGCTGCGCGTCAGGTAGTTGACGATGGAGCCCAGCATGATGAGGACGATCATCCACCAGCGGAGTCCTCTGATTTTTGGCATGACAGTCCTCTGCGAGAAAGGATGATAGCATGCGTTGATAACCGAGCACTAACCAACGTTACTGGGTCATCTGGTACTTGCACGGCGAATGAAATGCATGGAGACTGGCAATACGGTTATGGACTTGAAATTCATTCGCGTACACAACAAGCTGGTTCATGTCGATGCGATCTCGTTTGTGGAGTTCCTGGAGTCGGGGCGGGCGATGATCGTGGCGCACGGGCTGCACCTGGAGAAACAGCACATTCAGGTGGACGTGGAGGAGACACGCCGCTTGCGGGAGTTGCTGGAACCGATGACGTTCAACCTGGCGTCGTCGCCAGCGCCGGCAGCGCCTCCGCTGCAATTCCGCCGATTTCAGAACGAGCGGTAGCGTAGGCCTCGCGCCTGCGGCCGTCTAAGGTTTTTTCGCTCCGAGGGCCGGGAAGCCGGTAGCGTCATGAGAGTAGTCTGCTCTTTGCACGGCAGGAAGAAAGGCCGGCGCGATCTTATACACATCCGTCCCATCCTCCACCAGCCACTGGCTGCAGTTGGCGCATGGCCTGAGGATTTCGTATCCACCGCTATACAAGGTGCGGCGCACGCGGATGTCCGGCAGGACTCCGCCACCGAACTGTTGCACTAACTGCGCCACCGCGTGCGGCTCCGCACATGAACAAATCGGCCGGCCCGCCAGTTCAGGGAGATTGATCAGGAGCCCGAGGAACGCGGGCGCCGAGCCATTCAGCATCGCTTCCGTAGCAGCGCGCTGGCCACTGAAGCCATCCACTCGTTGACGCCGCGCTGTGGCCTGACAACCTGCCCGTTCAACTGCAGGTGCAAACATATTTTCACCCTCCGAATAGACTCCCGAGATCATATCACAGGATTCGCTATTCGGCCGGCCGGTTTACGGCAAATGCGTACAGACTATCACCCGCCGCCACCAGCATGTACTGCTTGCCATCCAGCATGTAACTGATGGGCCCGGCGCTGGGCGCGGCCATCAGGCCGGAGTGCCAGAGCAATTTGCCGTTGGCGGCATCGAATGCGATTACGTTCTGGCCATTGCTGGTGAACAGGACGTTCCCCGCCGTCGACAGATTATTGACGATGCCGTTGCCGCTCGGCCAATCGTGGCGCCACGCGACTTTGCCGGTCTTGTAATCCATGGCGAGCAGCGCATTGCCTTCATTGCCGACTCCGCTATCGAGACCGCCCCAACCTTCGGGATGATCGTCGGTATCGATCAGATAGAACATGCTGAACGACCGGCTGCTGCCCACATAAAACAGCCCGGTGCGCGGACTGAAACTCGGCGCCTGCCAGTTGGTGGCCCCGTTTGAGGAGGGCGAGACCAGGACGCCGTCCGTCGCCGGAAACTTCTTGGGATCGGGAATCGGTTGGCCCTTGGCATTGATCCCCTTGGCCCAGTTCAGCGTGTCGATGAAGGGAACGCTGACGAGCGGCTTGCCGGTGGCGCGATCCAGCACGAAGTAATATCCGTTGCGGCTGGCCTGCACGACCAACTTGCGCGGCTGTCCGCCGATGTTGCCATCCACCAGCACCGGCGTCTCCACGGCATCCCAATCGTGGACATCGTGCGGCGACGGTTGGAAGTACCAGACCATCTTCCCGGTGTCAGGATTGATGGCGACGATCGAGCAGGTGTAAAGATTGTCACCCTGACGGCTCTTCTCTGCCATCACCGGATTGGGATTGCCGGTGCCTACGATATACAGGTTTAATTCGGGATCGTAAGTGCCGGGCATCCAGGCCTGACCGGTGCCGTGCGCCGCCGAGTATTCGTCGGGCCAAGTCTGCATACCGGGCTCGCCTTTGCGCGGCGTGGTCCACCACTTCCATTGCAACGCGCCGGTTTCGGGATCGCGCGATTGGACGAAGCCGGGATTATCGAGATGGTCGCCGCCAATGCCGGCAATCACGTGATTACCCACCACCACGGGCGCCACGGTGGAGGTGTAGTCCAGCTTCGGATCGGCGATGGAGACTTTCCACCGCTCCTTGCCGGTGCGCGCATCCAGGCTCACCAGATTGCTATCCGGCGTTTCGAAGAAGAGCCAGTTGCCGTACATGCCGACGCCGCGATTACCGATGGTGCTGCCGGTGTTGGGCGGGTATTGATAGTGCCAGAGTTCGCGGCCGGTGCGCGCGTCAGCGGCCCAAACGTTGTTGGGCGCGGTGAAATAGAGGATTCCGTTCACCAGCAGCGGCGTGGATTTGATGGTGACGCCGCCGCGACCAGCGCCTCCTCCTCCCGCACCGAAACGGGTGGCCCAGGCCAGCGAGAGCGTGTGGACGTTCGACGTATCAATCTGCGTCAGGGGACTATAGCGGCGGCCGGAGTAATCGCCGTTATAAGTCGGCCAGGAATCGGCTTTCGGATGGACGATGTCGGCTTGGGTGAGTCCTTGCGCAGAGGCTGCGATGGGCGCGGCAACGAGCAGCGCGAAAATGGAAACTCGCGAGGTCTTCATTTCAGGGTCACCAGGTATGCGGTCACGTTGTGAATGTCGGCGTCGGTGTACTTTCGGAGAAGATCGACGTGGGGCTTCAAGGGGTCGTGAATCTCCACCTTAGGGACGTCGCCTTCGCGAGTGAAGGAATGGTATTCGCCGGCCGAGTCGCGCAGGGAGACGCTGAAATCATCGACGCGGTCCAGCGTGCCGGCAATCTTCTGGCCTGAGGCTAGCGTCACGGTGACGGTGGTGTTTCCGCGCGCGGAGGATTCGGCCGCGGCCCCGCGACCACCTCGTCCTCCACCTCGTCCGCCGCGCGGCTGCAGCCAGCGGGCCTGCACGGAGAAAGCGTCATAGCGGGAGCCGATGCCCTTCAGATCGCCGGTCGCCGAATGACAAGAGGCGCACGTGGTGGCGAAATACTCCTCGCCTTTTTTGGGATCGCCGGTAAGTACGTCTTGATATGCGTAAGTCGTGCGGTGTCCGGCGGCGTAAGTTTGTACGTGCAGCCACGCTACCAGGTCGGCAATTTGAGCTTCGCTGAGGTTGGGCTTGGGCATGCCCTGATCGGGCCGGCCGTTGCGCAGCACCGGGGCAATGAGAATGCCTTTCTCATCGTCAAGCACCAGCAGAGAGCGGACCAGGTCCGGTGCTCCGGCTCCGCCGCGTGCGGTTGCCCCGTGGCAGCCGGCGCAATTGGCCGTGTAGAGCGCCGCGCCGCGATTGAAGGCCGCCGGATCTTCCTTGGACCCGGTGATGGCGGCTGCGGTGACGGATTTATCGTTAGCAGCGCGCCCTGCGGCGCCCGTCGCTGCGGGCTCCTGCGCGCGGCCTGGTGCGAGAAGAAGTAACAGCGGCAGAGCTATGCCCAGGCAGATTTTCATCGAACCCTCCCATATGAGATCAGTTTACGACACGGGAAGATCAGTTTGCGGTGGGACGCTTTTCAATGTGATCGATGACGATGACCTGCACCGGTCCCTTCTTGGATTCCAGTTTCAGTCCGAGTTGCTCCTGGATGGCGTGGGGGAGATCGGGAACGGCCATCTCGGGCGGGTTGGACACCCACTCGGGAATATCGGGCGCAATGTTATCGAAGCGCGGCCGGGAGTAAGTGAGAAGAAAGTCGTACTTTCCCTTGAGACCGGTGTCATCGGTTACCGGCTCGCGCAAATGGCCCGTCATCAATTCAGTCACCAGATCCTGCATGGTGGCTTGCTTCCCGCCGAGACGACAGCGGCCGTTCAGCATCCAGCTCCAGGTTCCCAGGTGCTGTGGGGGACCGGGAGGAAAGCCATAGCTATCCAGGGATTCGCCGGGGCGCGGACCGCGCGGCGGCGGCTCACCACTCACGGGCGGGGCCACGGGCGCAGCTTCCTTCATCAGCGGACCATTCCTGGCGACGACCAGCGAGTACGTCGGCAGGCTCCTGTCTTCGCGATGGACCACCAGTTTGAAGCGCTCCGCCAACAAGCTCTGCAGCATCAAGCGAAATTGTTCCTTGGTGGTGGTGGGCGGCATGGTGGCATCCACGATAAAGCGCGTGGTCTCATCACCGGAGTTCAACCACTCAGGCCCGACGAGCTGAAAGTCCTGCAGGTTGTAGGCATTCATCACCAGGTCCTTCAGGCGGATGGCGGCGTAGTGAATGCGGCCCGGGTCGGCTGTACCGGGTCCCGTGGGACCGCCCCCTCCCTTGCGACCACCGCCCGTCGATTCCGGTGAAAAGGCTTTAACGGAGGCGACTTCGAAGGTCAGGTGCTTCTCGCCGGACTGCGCGATCAGGAGTCCGGCGACCAGGGGAAGCAGCGTACTCAAGCTCCGAAAAGCCATGCAATCAGCGATGATAGCAGGCATGGCAAAGTCTTGGGGTGCGTGGAGGGTGATTTTTGCAGCGGGTATGACGTGTGGAATTCTCGATGGACTCTCGGCGGTCGCGCTTACTCTGTACCGGCATGCCGCCATTCCCCGAATGTTCCAGGGCATCGCGAGCGGACTGCTGGGTCCGGCCGCGTTTCAGGGCGGCGCCGCCACTGCGGTTCTGGGCGCACTGGTACATTTTTGCGTCGCCTTCGGAGCCGCCACAACCTTTTACTTTGCCAGCCAGAGTCTGCCTGTGCTGCTGCGCAGACCCCTGGTGAGCGGCGTGATCTTCGGCATCCTGGTGGACCTGGTGATGACCTTTGTCGTGATTCCGCTTTCGCGAATCGGGTATCGTCCGCCGGTGGCAGTACCATTCATTCGCCAATTGATCATTCACATGGTGATCGTGGGGCCCTCAATCGCATTGATGACCGCCAAGTGTGCGCGCAAGCACTCGCGATAGCGGCCATCGAATTGCCAATAAAACCGGCATGCTGGTGGAGCATTCCCCATCGAAGCAGTTTTCGATCCCAAAATGGCTATGGATTGGCGGCGGCATTCTACTGGCCGCGCTGACGGCTGGCGTGATCTTCCTCGCCCACAACTGGCCGTTCACGCAGGCGGCGGTGATTCAAGCCCTGGAGGCAGCATCGGGACGGCAGGTCCAGGTGCGTACATTCTCCGATTCGTATTTTCCTCCCGGTTGTACCGTGGAAGGCATCCGCTTCCTCCGCCACAAGCATCCGGAAGAATCGCCCATCATCACGGTGGAGCGACTGGTGGTGCGCGGCAGTTTCACGGGATTCTTCAGTTCCCCTAAGCGGCTTTCGCTGGTGCGCATCGTGGGAATGCACATGGTGATTCCGCCGAAGACCGGCGGGGCGCAGGGTCCGGTGCCTTTGAATTCCGGATCCGGCCGCGGAGAGCTGGCCATTTCGAACATCATCGCCGATGGCGCCGTGCTGGAATTCGTCCGCGCGGACCGGAGCGAGAAGCCCTACATCTTAAAGATCGACCGTTTGGGCCTTCGCGATCTCGGACCAGGAACGCGCATGACGTATCGAGCCATGTTGACCAACACGGAGCCCCCTGGCGTCATTCACTCCGAAGGGAAATTCGGCCCTTGGAATCCGGCGGACATGGGCGCAACGCCGGTATCCGGTACGTATTCGTACGACGATATCGACCTGAGCATCTTCCACGGCATCAGCGGCGTGGGCCATGCGCGCGGCAAGTTTGAGGGTCCGCTTTCGCGCATACAGACGCAGGGCAGCGTGGAGGTGGCGAAGTTTCAGGTGGATGGCAGCGACCATTCGGTGGCGCTCGCCACCACTTACCAGGCCACGGTGAACGGGACGAACGGCGATGTGCTGCTGAACCCCGCGACGGCGCGCTACCGGCGCACGCAGATCGACGTGCGCGGCTGGATCGCGGGGGGCGATGACACGAAAGGCAAGTCGGCGAGCTTCGACGTGGCGGTGCCCAGCGGCCGCGTCGACGATCTGTTGTACCTGTTCAGCAAAGGCGCCCCAGGCATGAGCGGAAACGTATCGTTGAACGGCAAGTTCCTGTGGCCGCCGGGTCCGCAGAAGTTTGTGGAGAAGATTCGCATGGACCTGACGTTCGGCATGAAGGCCAGCCATTTCACCAGTCCCAATACTCAGGACAGCATCAATCGCATCAGTGAAAGCGCGCAAGGCGAGAAGAAGAAACAGGAAGACGAGGATCCGCGGACAGTGCTTTCGCAGCTTCACGGCGCGGTTCGTCTGCGCGAGGGAACGGCCACCATCACTGGTGGAACGTTTGAAGTACCGGGTGCCCAGGCAACGGTCCACGGCACTTACAATCTTCTGACCCACACGGTGGATCTTCACGGCACGCTGGATACGAGCGGCCATCTTTCCGATACAACCTCGGGCTTCAAGGCGCTGGTGCTGAAGGCGGTGACGCCCCTGCTGCGCAAAAAACACGAGGAACGGATCATCCCATTCCAGATCACGGGTTCCTACGGCAATACGTCCGTGGGAATCGACTTGAAGAAGGGCATTCTGGGCTCCAAATAGCTTGACAGACCTTGGTGGAGTGGGTAGACTCCGCGTCATGCTGCGTCGAGCGCTGGTACTGTTCGTTCTCTCCGCGTGCGTCTGCCTGGCGGACGGCATCATGGCCTTCACCGTCACGATGCCACAGCCTGCGAGTCACATCTATCACGTGATGTTTCGCTGCGACGGATTGAAGGGCGAACTGCAGGACTTCAAGATGCCGCAATGGTCGCCGGGCTATTACGGGATCGGCGATTACGCCCGCAACGTTTCCAATTTTCGGGCAGAGGACGCCTCGGGACACGCGCTGGCGTGGGAGAAGGTCACGAAAAACACGTGGCGCGTGGTGGCGGAGAATGCGCCGGTCATCGTGCTGAACTACGACGTCTTCGGGAACACGGCATTCGCGGCGAACACTTATCTGGGCGAGGACCGCGGCTACATTTCGCCATCGGGAATGTTCGTCCACCTGGCCGGTCAACTGCAGCATCCGGTGACCGTGACAATCCGGCTGCCCGCCAACTGGAAACAGCTTTCGACGGGACTGGAAGCCGTCAAGGGGCTGGCCGGCACCTTCGATGCGCCGGATTTCGACGTGCTCTACGATTGCCCCATTCTGATCGGCAATCAGGAGCATTTCGAGTTTGAGGTGAAGGGCGTGCCGCACCACGTGGCCATCGAAAACGTAGCGGCGGATGTCGACCGTCCCAAAATGGTGGCGGACCTGAAGACCATGGTGACGGCGGCAACGCAGTTGATGGGCGACGTTCCGTATAAGCATTACACGTTTCTGATGATGGGGCGCGGGGGCGGCGGCATCGAGCATGCCAATTCGTCATCGAACCAGTTCAACGGAACAACTTTGAGTACGCCTGCCGGATACCTGCGCTGGCTGAGCTTCATCTGTCACGAATATTTTCACAACTTCAACGTGAAGCGCATCCGTCCGCTGGCCCTCGGGCCGTTCGATTATGACCAGGAAAATCTCACCAACATGCTCTGGGTGTCGGAGGGGCTGTCGGTGTACTACCAGGATCTGCTGCTGGTGCGCGCCGGGCTGATGACGAAGGAGCAGTATCTGGCAAAGATGGCCGTTGCGATCGGCACCTTCGAGAATGGCGATGGACGCCACTACCAATCGGCGACGGAATCCAGCCAGAACACCTGGAATTCCGGATCGGGCGTGGCGGGTGATCGGAACACCACCATCTCGTATTACAACAACGGCGCCATGCTGGGTGCGATGCTGGATCTGCAGATCCGGGAGGGCAGCGGGAATCGGAAATCGCTGGATGACGTGATGCACGGCTTGTATCGGAAATTCTACCGGGAGAAGAAGCGCGGCTTCACGGATGCCGAATTCCGCGCCGAGTGCGAGAGCGCGGCGGGAGTGAGTCTGGCCGAGATCTTCGAATATGCGGCAACCACGAAGGAAGTGAACTACGCGAAGTACTTCGCGCTGGCGGGCTTGCAGTTGGATGTCACGGCTGAAGAGGTCGCCGGCGGCTACCTGGGTGTCGACACGCATACGGACAAAGGACTGGTGGTGGTCGACGTGGCAGCGGATTCTCCGGCAGCAGCGGCGGGGTTGAAGCCCGGCGATCGCATTCTGCAAGTGGATGGGACCGCGGCCGCGGCTCCGGTACTGAACAAGGCAATCCAGGCGGGCAGCCGGATTCAATTGCATGTGTCGCGAGCGGGCTCGGAGATCGACGTCGAAGCCGCGCCCGCGCACAAGGCGAAGAAAACGTACCGCCTTTCCCCGGTGGGCGCGCCGGCACCGGCACAGCAGGCGATTCTATCGGACTGGCTGCGCCGGCCGGAGTAAGCCTCCGCCGCGGATTCGCTGCAACCCTACCCCACCGATTCCAGCGCAGCCTGCATCATCGCCCTTGTGTAAGCGACGCTATAAGTGATGCCGGTGTAGCCGCCTCCCCCCGGATATCCGGGTAGACGGCCGCCCGGCGCCACGCGGTCGCGGTCGGCATCGAGCGCGCGCGGATGCTCAGGATAAATCGTGCCGGTGTACTTATTGCGGATGAGCGCCTTCATCACGCCGAACATATCGGCCATACCGGCATCGATGAACACTTCCTGATACCGCTCGTACGGCTTCACCACTTGCACATTGCGATAGTGCACGTGATTGATGCGCTTGCGGCTGGCAAAGTATTCGCCCGTCGCGACCGGGTCTTCGCCCATCTCGCGAGTCACGCCGCAATCGAACGTGATGCCGTTGGCCGGACTGTTCACAATCTCAATCAGGTGCTTCCATCCGGCCACGGTGCCCATGATCTGCTGCGATCCGCGACTGATCGGCGCGGGCGGATCGTTGGGATGCAACGCGAGCCGGATGCCGGCCTTCTCCGCCGCTGGAACGGCGAGTTTCAGGAACCACGTAATGTTGGCCCAGATCTCCTGCAGATTGTGGGCGCCTTCGTTGGCCAGCGGAGGCAGATCCTTGAACTTCACCTTCTTGGCGTTGGGAAAAGCCGCCAGGGTCTCCGGCGTGATCTGTCCCTTTTCGTCGCGATAGACCGGCTGCACAAGGCCGCCGTTTTCGTTGATCAACAGTTCGAGTTCGGAGTCGAAGCCGGTGTACCCGGCCCCCGCGCGGCCTACCGTTTCGTAATAGCCCTCAATGGCGCGGTGCGCGTAAAAATTGTACTCCACCACCTGGAGTCCGCCCTTGCCCGCGGCTGCCAGCGACGCGAGGAACGGTTCCATGTCCTTCGAGCGGGTCTCCCTGCCGTAGATCACACTGGCAGGCAGATTGATCATGGCGTTGTAGGCCACCAGTCCCGCGTCCTTGGCGGTCTGGACGGTGCGGCGCACGTTCTCTTCGGTCCATGGCGAGCCGCTGATAGCGACGCCCAGCAGGTGCGTGACGCCCAACTGGCGGATACGCTCGAACGCGGCGAGGGGTGGCGCGGCGGGGGCTTCCGCCTTCGGCGCGAGGTATCCGCCGTAACCGCCGCCGCGTCCGACTGCGGCTGCCGGCGCGGCAGGCTGCACGGAGGCAGGCAGGGGTCCGCCGCCATCGCCGGGCGCCAGACAAATCTTCGGTGTGTCGGGACCCTCTTCGATGGGCCATTTGCGAGGCGCGGGCGCGGCCTCGGCGGCGGTCACGGACTGGGCCAGAGCGACGCCACTGACGCTCTGCATCATTTTTCTTCGTGAAAAGCGAAGTGCCATGTGACATAGTCTAATCCCAATCAACTTAGAGAAACGGCGCGCCCGCTCGTGCGGATTGGGCGATAATCTGTTGCATGCAGTTTCGCATTCTGGATTCGCGTCCCGGCGGCGAGAGCGTGGCTCGCCAGTGGGATTTCGACGGTCCACGCATCACGCTTCGGGAACTCATCCGCCAGCGCGTGCAGCGCGAAGTAGCGCAGTTCAATCGCGACCGTCCGGAAATATTCGAAGGACTGGTGCAGCCCGAGGAATCGGAACAACTGCTCAACGGCTACCGCGTGAAACTGCATGCCCAGCGCCTGCTGGACCCGGATGCTCAGATTCACCGCGCCATCGAAGCCTTCGAGAAGCAGCGCTTTCTGGTAATCGCCGCGGGACGTCAAGTGGAAAGCCTGGACGAGGAAATCGACCTGCGCCATGGCGAAGTGGAGTTCCTCAAATTGGCGCCACTGGTAGGAGGATGATATGCCGGAGCCGACGAACGACCCCGCGGAAGCAGTCCGGAAGCTCACCCCGGAGCAACAGGTAGCGTACGTCCTGCAGGCGCTGCTCGGAGTTTCGGACCGCACGAAGTTCTCCATGCCGGATGTGGTGGAACCGCTGCGCGCGCTGCTCCGGCGCAAGCTGCCGTTCACCTCCGAAGACATCCTGACGATGGTGCGGATGGGCGCCGACCCGAGCTACTACTTCCCGTTCGCGTCGGTGATTCGGCTGGCCGAATCGATTCCGATGACGGCGGAACTGGCACAGGCATTGCTGCGGATGCGGGCGGCACGCGTGCTGGTGAACGACCAGGTGGAAGGCCACGGCGACCTCAAGCAGCGCATCGCGGCGCTGCTCCATCCGAAAGCCGCGGACGCACCCTTCGAAACGGCGGGCGCGTGGAGCCGGCAGATCGCGGCGGAGCTAGCGGGCGCATGGCGCGGCGTGTTGGAGGCCGGCTGCGAAATATCCGGCCGGGAGCCGTCCATGAAGTGGCGGGCGGCGGCCGCGGATCGCGTGGCGGAGATCGGGCGGGAGCCGTTTCGCGAGACGGCGCTGCGTTGGTTGGCGCTGGGGCCCAGTCCGGGAGATTCGCTGGTGCAGACCACCTCGCGCGAATCCGATTATCAGCGGGGCCTGCTGTGGGCGCTGGCCGAATTCGCAGATGCGGAGGCCGCCGCAACCGTGGCGCGCTTCGCCGAACAGTGTCTGCGCAAAATCCCGGCGCTGGGGGCGGTTTCGCAGCGATCCGGAAATGCCAGCGTGGGGGTGCTGGCTGCCATGGGAGGCGAGTCTGCCGTGGCGCAACTGGCGCGGCTGGCGCTCCGCATCCGCTACCAGACGGCGCAGCGGTTGGTGCGTGAAGCACTGGAAGAGGCAGCGCTGCGTCAGGGTCTCACGCGCGAGGAATTGGAAGAAATCACGGTGCCGTCCTTCGGTCTGGATGCCGGCGGCAGTCGCGTGGAAGTTTGCGGCGAGTACAGCCTGACGCTCACCGCGCACGGTGAATTGACATGCCGCGACGCCGCCGGCAAGGGCCTCAAGACCATTCCCGAAGCGGTGAAGCGCGACTTCGCGGACGACCTCAAGGAGTTGAAGCAGGCCGCCAAAGAGATCGCTCCCCTGCGGCAGGCCCATCGCGTCCGGCTCGAGAGGCTGCTGCTCACCGAGCGCGCCATTCCGCTGGAGACGTGGCGCTCTGCGTATCTGGATCATCCTCTGATTGGCGGCATGGCGCGGCAGTTGATCTGGCAATTCTCTGGCGGCGCTACGGCCATTTGGCGCGCGGGTGCGATGGTGGATTGGAGCGGCGCGGAGATCGAGCCGTCGGGTCCGGTGCGCCTCTGGCATCCCATTCGCTCGAACGTGCAGACAGTGTTGAGTTGGCGCTGCCGTCTGGAGGATGACGGAGTCCGGCAGCCGTTCAAACAGGCGCATCGCGAGGTCTATCTGCTGACCGATGCCGAGCGCGCCACGGGAACCTTCAGCAATCGCTACGCCGCGCACATTCTGCGCCAGCATCCGTTTGTGGCGCTATGCGGCGAGCGCGGCTGGCATTTCCGCCTGATGGGCCAGTGGGATTCCCACAACAATCCGTACGTGGAAATTCCCCACGCGGGATTGCGCGCCGAATACGAAGTGGAGTTCCCGCGCGACGAAGCCGCCAACGCCCATGCGATCTACATTTTCCTGGAGACGCGGCGGCTCCGTTTTCTGAAGGACGGCGTGGCCTGCGCCCTGGAGTCGGTAGCGCCGGCCATCTTCTCCGAAGTGATGCGGGACGTGGATTTGTTCGTGAGCGTGACCAGTATCGGCAACGATCCACAATGGGCGGCCCGGCCGAACGCGCCGTTTCTGGACTACTGGAATCAGGTTTCGTTCGGCGAACTCTCGGACTCGGGAGGCCAGCGGAAACAGATTCTGGAAGGCCTCCTGCCCAAGCTGTCCATCCGGGACCGGTGCCGCTTGGAAGGTCGGCACCTATGGGTGCGCGGCGACCGCGCGACTTACAAGATTCACCTGGGCAGCGGCAGCGTCCTGATGGAGCCGGGCAGCCGCTATCTCTGCATCGTGCGCAGCACTTCGACCGCCTCCGACGTGTACCTGCCCTTCGACGGCGACGCGATGCTGTCGATCATCCTGAGTAAGGCTTTTCTCCTGGCCGCGGACACGAAAATCAAAGACGCCAGCATCGCCCGGCAGCTCTCACAAATGTTGGACTCTTAGGCGCCAGGCAGCCGCCTGCGTTATTGCCCCAACGGGATCGTCACCGTTCCCACGCTATTCCCGGCGCGATCTTCCACCAGCAGGCGGACCTTGCGGGCGCCCTCCGGCAGGGTGACGTCGTGGCCCAGGTGGAGGCCGTCACGGGACATCTTCGTGCGCTGCTCGGGGGTGAGCATGGCATTGACTGGCAGCGGGTCGTAGTTCTGCACCTTGTTGTCCGCCAGGAAGGCCGCCACGGTAAAAGTCAGTTGCAGCGCGAATTTATCGGCCTGTGGCGCCAGCAGCAGATCCTGAATATCCATGCCGATACGCATGTGCAGCGAATGCGGCTGCGCTCCGGGTCCGGCGGCCACGCTGAGGCCAATGTCGGAGACGTCGAAGGGCGCCGCGAAAAGAGCCGCATTGCGTTCCTTCGTGTTGGCGGCGGGAGCAGCTTTGTCTGCCGTGTAACTTTGCGGCGCGAGAATCGTAACTCCCTTACGCGATGACGTCACGTGCACCTTGTGCTGCTTGCCGTCCCAGTTATTGGCGGCCGGGGCATACTTGAGGCGATAAGAGGAACGCGCGCCATCGATGCAATCGGCGACGGCGTGTTCGATATCGGCCGAGTAGGTCTTACCTCCGGTGATGTCGGCAAACTGCTGGAGCGTGATGGCGCTTTCCACATCGGCGGTGCCGGCCTGCAGGGCCACGGGATTCACGGCGACGTCGGCCTGATTGAGGCGCGTGGCGATCTTGCCGAGAGTTTCGCGGCAGTCCCAGATCTGCCCATTTTCGGTTGGAATGGAACAGGGCACGCCGATGGTAGTCCACAGAATGTTCTTCCGCCCGGGCAGCGGCATCATGCGGACGGCCAGAGTCTCCAGCGCCGCATACGAGCGCTGCACGCGCAGCATCACGTCGCGCTCAATCGGAGTGTGGACCACCGCGACCGGTCCAGCGGCCTTATCCAGCAGGGCGCGGATGTCCTTGGTCCACGGCGTCGCCGCGGGGGTGGGACTCGGTGCGGCGTCCGGCAGCGCGCGGACCGGCACGAGTTCGCCGTAGAGGTTCAACAGGTAGAAGTAAACGGAATCCGCGGCGGGCAGCGATTCGAGAGCTTTGACGGTCTGGTCAATCGTGGTTTGGCGGCTGCTCTGACTGAGATTCAGCATGTCGAAGAGGATCACCTGAATCTGCGAAAGGGCCGGCGCCGGGCGGTTGGAATACTCGCGCGCCACCGCTGGAGAGCGGAGGGCCTCATTCCGGAAAGAGAGGATGGGAGCGGTCTTGCCCTGATCGGTCACTTCGAGGTCGGCGGCAGTCAGATCGGTGACGGCGTGGCCCTGCGCGTCGCGCGCGCTGAGATTGAGCGTGACCAGGCGCTGTCCGGATGCGACACATACGGCCATTGCCAGACTAAGGAGGATCTTCATACTCATTTAGGAGCATTGTATCTGCTAGCAACTTTCCCGGCGAGCCTCGCTTTCGTGTAGGCTTTCCCTATGCGCATGACAACGAAAGTGCTGCTTGGCATTTGCCTGGCGCCGTTCCTATTGATCGGCCAGGATAACTTGAAGACCACGGTCACGCAGCGTTACTTCAACGGAGTACGGCGGAACCTGGAAGCAGCGGCGGACGCGATGCCTGCGGCTAAATACGGGTTTAAATTGACGGACGGCCAGATGTCGTTTGGCGAATGGATCAATCACTCCACCGAGCGCAACTACGCGGATTGCGCGGCATTGAAGGGCGAGCCGGCGCCCGATGCGGCGAAGAAAGTCCCAGGCCTGAAGGAGAAAGCCGACGTGAGCCAGGCGCTGAAGGATTCTTTCGCCTATTGCGCCTCGGCCCTGGAGGGAGTCAACGATCAGAAGATTCTGGCCTCTCCGCAACTGACGTATTCGCTGCTCCACATTGTGGTGCATAACAACGAAATCTACGGCAACATCGCCGGCTATCTGCGTTCCAGCGGCATTGTGCCGCCTTCCACCGCCGCGCGCGCCGCTCAAAAAGGCAAATAGAGTCTCGTAGGGATCACGGCAGGTGCCGGTCGGCGTATACTATAACCTCACTAGGCCACAAGAGGATCAATCATGTTCAAGAGTCTACTGCTCATCGCTGCCGCCGGCCTGTTCGCCGGAGCCTCATTGACTGCCCAGGAAACGGGCTATTTGAAAACCAAAATCGAACCTGGCCGCGCCGGGATTTTCGTCGACGGGAAGTACGTCGGACCGGCCGCTAACTTTGGCTCCAGCCGGAAATACGCGCTGGCGCCGGGCAAACACGAAATCAAACTGGTGGAGCCTCGTTACGAGGAAATAACTACCAGCGTCACCATCGAAAAGGGTAAGACCGCGAATCTGACCCAGACGATGAAGGCCATCCCCGAGCCGAAGGGTCCGTTCGGCGTCCTGCGCACCAAGAGTCCGGACAAGTTCGCCGCGGTCTATGTGAACGATCGTTTCTGTGGACACGCTGACGAGTTCGACAACTACTGGCAGGGCATGAAACTGCCGGCCGGCGAATACACCATCCGCATCGAGCCGACCAATGGCAGCGGGAACGTCACGAAGAAAGTGACCATCGTAGCCAACAAGACAATCATCGTGCAGTAGCGCTGAATCTGCAGAGCCGCGCACGTAGTAAGCGCTGCCTGCTGCCGGGCTTCTGCCGCTACTGGCGTTCGAACAATTGAGTCGTGTGGGCGCGGGCTCCGTTTGGCGCGGTGGCGTCGGCCTCGGAGGTCAGCGTCTTCCCGTTGCGCGATAGCGTCAGCCGGCCTGACGACATGGGCCGGTTCGGGCCTTGCAGCAGCACGAGATAGCCGTCCCCTTGCCGCATGATTTTGACTGAGCCGATCCTCGCTCCCTTTGAGTCCTTCACTTCACCCTCGGAACCGCCGAGCCGCGCGGCGAAGCGCAGCGAAATCTCCTTCTTCAAATTCTGCGAGACGGAGTATTCGAACTCCAGCAAGTCGCCGGTCTGAGTGATCTGCAGCGTGAGCGGGCGAGACGCCGTCTGCTTTCCCGCCACCTCCTGACTCTGCATCAGCCACTTCCCCACAATCGGCTCGGCAGCCTGCGCGCACATCACGCTGCACACCAGTAAGATCACGGACTTCATCGCATCACCGCCTTCTCCACAAGTGCGGTCCACAGTTCGCCGCGCGGCACATCGGCCAGCGCCATCGCCACGAAGCCCGTCATATTGGCCACCGCAAAGCTCACACCTTTCAGATTACGCTCCGGCGGCACGCCAGGGATGGGACGCGGATACGGCGACGCCACAAAGACGCCATCGCGATAGCGGAACTGATCGCGCGGACAGCCGGCATCCGGCTCGACACACACCACGCCGGGGAGATCGCCCGGCAGCATTCCGCAGGCGCTGACCACAACGCCGTTGCCGCGAACCGCCTCCTCCAGCCCTTCCCGATGCGCCGCATTGGCCGTGCCGAGACTGAGGTTCAGTACGTCCATGCCGTTGTGCCGGCACCACTCGAACGCCTCGATCAGCGTCCCGATCTCGGCCGACAGCCGTCGATCGAACACCTTCACGGCGAAGAGCTCGGCGTCCGGCACCTTCTCGCGGATGGCGCCGGCGACAGCCGTGCCGTGGCCCAGCCGATCGAGAGCATCGCCGCCCGCGAACGAGACGGAACCAGCCACGTCGCCCACATGCGGATGGCCGGCGTGAATGCCGCTATCGATGATCGCAATCCTCATACGCCCAGCGTCACCACCTGATTGGCGATGCGCGCCAGCGACGCGCGATGCGTGATGAGGATGGCGGTGCGGCCTTGCAGAGCCGTACACAGTGTCTCGGCGATCGCCCGCTCGTTCTCTTCATCCAGCGCGGAGGTGGGCTCATCCAGCACCAGCACGCGCGGGTTCGCCAGCAAGGCGCGCGCCAGTGCGATGCGCTGCCGTTCGCCGGCGGAAAAGGTCTGGCCGCGCTCGGCAACCACAGTCTCGTAGCCTTCGGGCAGCGACTCGATGCGCTGATGAATGGAGGCGGCGCGCGCGGCGGCCAGAATCTGATCCATGGTGGCGTCGGGCCGCACGTAGGCGATGTTCTCGCGCACCGTGGCATGGAACAGGTAGGGCGCTTGATCCAGCAGCATCACCTCGCGGCGCACATCTTCGAGCCGCAATTCCCGCAGGTCGCGGCCGTCCAGCCGGATGACGCCGTGTTCGGGATCGTAGAAGCGCACCAGCAGATCGGCGAGCGTGCTCTTCCCCGCCCCGCTGGGTCCCACGATGGCGCAGATGGTGCCAGGCTCGACGCTGAACGATAACCGGTCGAGCACGCGATGGCCGTTATAGCCGAAGGAGACCGCCTCGCATTCCAGCCCGCCGGTGGCCGCGCGCCACGCCACTGCGCCGGGCCGGTCCGCCACTTCCGCCGGAGTATCGAACAGCTCCCAGACTCGGGCCAGCGAGACTCCCCCGGACACCAGATTCGTATACAGGCTCATCAGATTCTGCACGGGCGAAAGCAGCCGCGCGTGGTAAGCCATCAGCGCCACTAGCGACCCGGTGGTCAACTGGCCTTCAATCACCAGGCGGCCGCCGTAGAGGAAGAGCGCGCCGGTGGCCAGCGTGAGCAGCGTCCCGGGGACGGCGCCGGAGAGGAATGCCACCAGTTGCATGCTGAGCAGCGCGTCCAGAAAACTCTGATTGCGAGCCTGGAAGCGCGCGGCTTCGCGGCGTTCGGCCGCGGCAGTCACCACCAGGCGGAAACCCAGCAGCGTCTCCAGCAGGAAGCTGCCGATATCCGC
Source organism: Candidatus Sulfopaludibacter sp. (assembly GCA_035551455.1). Lineage (GTDB taxonomy): Bacteria > Acidobacteriota > Terriglobia > Bryobacterales > Bryobacteraceae > Sulfopaludibacter. The sequence continues at coordinate 14,550 of DASZMZ010000260.1, read as the reverse complement.
GCCGCGTTCGCGCACCAGCTTCACGCGCACGGCGAGCCGCCGCTGGTAATACCGCAGCGTCCACAAACTGAGCGGCAGCACGGCCAGACTCAGCAGGAACAACCGCAGATTCAACGACGCCATGATCGCCGCGCTGCCCACCAGGAACACCACGTTCGAAAGGACGCTGAGCAGGCTGTCCGCCGAGATGCGCTGGACTTCCGAGATATCGTTATTGATGCGCGACACCACATCCCCGAGTTTGGCCTTGGCCCAAAAGCGCGGGGAGAGCGAATGGAGATGGCGGTACAGCGCCACGCGCATATCGAAGAGCACCAGCGCGGAGACGCGCACATACTGGTAGCTCGAAAGGATGTTCAGGGCGAAGCTGCCCACGGTGGCGCCCCCCATCATCAGGCTCACCATCAGCAGAGCGTGAAAGTCGCGGCGCAGTAGCGCTTCGTCAATCAGCAGCTTCGAGATATACGGCTGCACTAAGCCGAAGGACGTGGCGAGCACGCCGGTGAACAGGATCCAGACCAGACGCCAGCGGTACGGAGTCAGATAGCGCGCCGCGCGGCGGTAGCCCGCCAGCAGGGTGCGTGTATCGGTCATGTCAGGGTATGACGACCATGGCGCCCGTCATATCGTTACCCAGATTCCAAACGGCTTCGCGCTGGAAGGTCACCGCGTCGTAGACTTCGATTTCGAAGCCCGCGCCATAGATGTACAGCTTCTTGCCATTAGTGGACATGCCAAAGCTGTAGCGCGAGCGGCAAGGCACTTCCGACGTGCGGGCCAGCTTGGTAGTGACCAGATCGAGGCCCCAGAACTCGCAGCGGCGATTGCCGCCCTGCCCGTTCTGCGACATCGTGTAACCCATCTTCTTATCCGGCGTGACGAATAACTGGCCTAACTGCGCGGGCGAGGGACCAATGGGCGTGAACTCGAACTTACGCGTGTTCAAGTCAAAGCGCGCCAAACCGAAGACGCGATTGTGAACAATGGGGTCGGAGTAGTTGAACAGGGAGACGCGCTGCGTGGGGTCGCTCAGGGCTTCCTGCATGCCGCCGAGTCCCAGGTTCTCCATCGGTTGACCGGGCATCTCCAGGTCGATCTTCTCGACCTCGCTGAAATCCGCCGCATTCAGCACGCGGACCTGCTGTCCGAACTGATAGAGAAACTTGCCGTCGGGTGACACTTCAAAGTTGCCGAAGAAGCGTCCGCCGCCACCACCACCGCCACCGCGCCCGGCGGTTTCGGCAGGCGGCTCATCGACCGTCTTCACGATCTTCTGCTCAGTCATGTCGATGATGGTGTACTTCTGCTTGCCGATGACGAAACGGTCGGCCTGCTTGATGATCTCCGTGGTGGAGCCGTACAGGACCTTGCCCGCGGGATCCGGCACGCCGCCCAGAATTCGGTACCGGTGCGTGGCGTCGTCCAGCACGAAGTGATTGGTCACCTTGTGGGTGGCCACGTCGATCACTTCGAAGCCATTGTGGTCATTGGTGCTGACGTAGATCGTCTTCTTATCCGGAGACAGGCGCAAGCTTCGCGGCAGGCCCGTGACCATCTTGATCGTGTCGATCACTTTGCCCTGCGCCTCGTCAATCACGAGGACCAGGTCCGGATAGGCGCCGCAGAAGAGCGTGCCGCCGCGGCACAAGGCGCAGGATAAAGTCAGCAGCGCAAACAGTCGTCTCATAGGTTCTATGGAAATACCAGGTCGAGATTCCGCCAGTCCTTAGTGGCCGAGGCGCACTTACTGGCCCAGTCGGGGTAGTTATTCAAATGGTCGGGCACTTGTGCCGGCCAGAAGCAGGTCACATAGCAATCGTAGATGTCGCGCTCCACGGGTTGGCAGAGACCGGCGGTGCCGCCGGCCGAATCCACTTCCCAGCCGGGCGAAAAGGCCAGCGCGCAGCCCATAGGGACGTGCGGACGCTGCGCTGGATTCGGACCTTGCAGACCAACCACGTCTTCGCGCGCGGCCTGCGCCTGAGCATCCAGACGGCGGGCCTTGCGGTTGACGGCTCGCAGATGTTTCATAGGGCCTTCCTTTCGGCGAATTTCACCAGAAATTCGGGGTTCTGCGCGCTGATCGCGCCATAGATACGCAGACAGGTATCCGTCCAATCGCGGATCCAATCGCAGTAGTGTAAGTTCGGGTGACCGGTGTCACCGTATCGGACAAAAGCTTCGTGGTGGCAGCCGCCAGCGCACAGCGGACGCGCCCAGCAGGTGTGGCAATCGTACTTACTATTGATGTTGCCGCGCGTCAGGAAGTCGCTCTGCTTCTCGCGATCGACGCCGGTCTTGATGTTGCCCAGCGAATGCGTGTCCGAATCCACGAAGCGGTGGCACGGTGCGATATCGCCGGAGGGACCGACTCCCATTAATCCAAGGCCTGCGCCGCACGGGTGCGACTTGTTGACGCCCTGATACAGCTCGGCGATGGTGTCGCTGACGTTGGAAAAGCCGTGCATCTCGCCACGCAGCGCGTACTCCAGATACTCGTCGGCCAGCACGTGGAACTGTTCCAGAACGCCATCCATGCCGCGCTCGCCGATGGCGTACAGGCGATTGGTGGACGTGGTGACGGGGGCGAATCCGACCTCGTGGAAGCCCAGCTCCTGCTTCAGATGGCGGTAGATGCGGACCACGTCGGTGACGCCGTTGGTCAGCGTAACGCGCGCCGTGATGGGGCGCGTGCGGTGGCCTGCGATCAGAGCGCGGACGCGCGGCTCGATGATGCTGTAACTGCCCTGCCCGTTGGCGAAGACGCGCAGCTTGTCGTGCAACTCCGCGGGACCGTCCATGCTCACGGTGACGCCGATGCAATGCTCTGAGAGAAACTCGATGATCGCGGGCGTGAGCAGCGTGGCGTTGGTGGTGAGGCTGAAGTCGATGGTGCGGCCCTGCGCGGCGGCCTGCTCGTTGGCGTAGGTCACCACCTGCTTGAGCAGCGGGAAGTTCATCAGCGTTTCGCCGCCGAAGAAGGTAATGTGGACGGAGCGGCGGCCCGGCGATTCGGCCAGCAGGAAGTTCACCGAGGCCTTGGCTGTCTCCAGGTCCATGAACTTGGGCTTGCCTTCGGGCGTGGCCACCTTGTCCTCGCCGAACTCGTAGCAATACTGGCAGGACAAGTTGCACTGATTGGTCAGGTTCATGACCAGGCTTTGCAGCGGAAAGTCGGCGGGCGGCGGTTCCAGAGGCTCGCGGACGGCGCCGGGGGCCACGATGACGCGCATCTCGAACAACTCGCGGACCAACTCCTCGGCGTCGGCGGCGGACATGCGGGCGCTGAGGCGCGCCAGGAGTTCCTCGTGGCCGCATTCGCCGGCGCTGAACTCGGCGAGCACGCCGCTCACGGCATCGTCCATCTCGAAGATGGCGCCGGCGGGCAGGTAGAGGAAGCTCTGCCCCCCTGCCTCAAAAGGGTGGAACTCGCCCAGGCGATATGCGGGTCCGGCAGCCGTCACCGGTTGACCTCCGGCTGATCCCAGCGGATGTACGTGGGCACAGTCACCACCAGGTAGGAGCGGCCCGCCAGCGGACGGCCCTCCTTGTCCTTCTCGTTCTTGGCGGTGGCCACTACCCAGACGTCGCCGTAGTTGTTGCGGCTGAACTTGCGCTGCGGATTCGGACCATCGCTGTTCGGGGTGAAGAGGCCGTTGCTGTCGAGAGTGCCGACGAACTCCTTGTCATCGTCGCCGAACGAGGCGTAGAACTCCTCCACCGACCAGGTCACCTCGATGGGTCCCAGTTCGACATCGTCGGTCGTGTGCGCCTTGCCGTCCGCACCGCGCTGATAGGCCACAGCTTCGAGTTGCTGGTAACCGCGCGGGTGCGACGACTTGGCATCGCCGCCCAGCCGGGCCATGGAGGCTTCGGGAAGCACCTTAATATAGTCGACCTTGTCATAGACCGCGAGGGCATCTTCGAGCACGGTGGTGTGGAGCGCCACGTCGCGTTTGCCGGAGACGGCGTCGGCGGCCACGTCCACCAGCGCGACGATCTCGCCGGCGTTGTGGGACGTGATGGATTTCACGGTGACGCCGGAGCCGAAGTCGAGGTCGGCGGCGGCCACCTGCGCCGGCAGACTGCTGCCGATGATGCGGACGCGATTGGCGGTGGTGCCGGTCTTGAGCATGGGCCGGTCCAGCGTGAGGATCACGGGGTCGGCTGAGGCGCGGCGGAGCTTCACGTCGTAGCCGAATTCCTGATACTCGCCCCAGAACCAGCGGCCTTGGGCCGAAGTCTGGTCGGGCGAGATCCACAGGGTCTCGCGCGTGGTGGTGTTGACATCGTCGGGGCGGGCATTGGCGGCCAGCGCGGGACCGCTGGAGCGTCCGCGCCAGGAGTAGCCGGCGTAGACCAATCCGCTGCCCGTGCGCGTGATCGCAGCGCCACCGCCGACGGGCTGCAGTTTGGTGGTGGTGGTGAACTCGTCATCGGCCGCGCCTTGCGCGATGGTCATCTCGCCGACGTAGCTGCCGTGTCCCGGAACATGAGCCGTGACCAGCCACTTGCCGGTGATGCGCGGCGCACGCATACGGGCTCGCCAGGCGCCCCATTCGGGCGTGTGGAGCGGATAGTTCTTGCCCAGGAAGTCCAGCGTGGCGTCGAGTGAGACGGGCTCGGCGGCGGCTCCGGTGGCTCCCGCGGCGCCTCTGCCCGCGCCCGCGCCGGCGCCGGCGAACGGTCCGCGGCGGAAGGCGGCCTCGGCCTGCTGATAGAGGGCGGCGTGGGTGTCGGCCAGCAGCGACCATTCCTCGCGCGTCCGACGCCAGGAGAAGGGACGGCCCAGAGCGTGACAAGTCATACAGGTGCTGCGCACGCTCTCATTGGGTACGGCCTCATCCACGATGCGATGCTCGGCCATGTACATGACGGGCTTGGCTTCTTCGGGGGCGAGTCCGTGGTAGTTGCTGAGGTATTTCAGAATGGCCTTGGCGTCGGCAGGCTCCAATTTGACGCCGTTCAGGCGGACCATGCGCTTGATGGCTTCCTCCCAGCCTTCGGGAGTAGTGCGGGTCCAGGAGATGCGGGTCAGGTTGCCCTTGTCGTCCTTCTTGTGGCAGCCGGAGCAGCGGCTGATGGTGAGAGCGTCGGTGACCGGGATACCTTCTTCGGGAGGTTCGGTGGACGCGCCGCGTCCAGCCCCATTACCACCCCGGCCGCCACCGCGGCCCTGCGCCTCCATCCCCGGTGCAAGACCGAGCATACAGGCTACCACCGCTAGTGTGGCGATCCCCCTCGTCATTGAAGCATCGTAGATGCTGCAGCCGACTGTGTCAAGTGGTAGCTTGGGCAGGTGAGATTAGAGGGCGGTAGCAAGGGGTGCAGGCCGGAGGCCAACGCTACCTTGACCTTGGCGGGAAGTTGCTGCGCGTATCTTGCCCCGGGGGCGCAGGTCACCCGGCGCCGCGGGGCGGGCGTGCCGGCGATTGTGGTGAGCGCGGCCACACAGGCGTTGATCTGCGATGTGTTTGGCCAGCCTCAGTTGTTCGCGGGACTGCCGGCCATCGACCGGCGGATCGTCGCGTGGGGACGGGCGGAGACGGTCACCCTGCCGCATGCCGCGGTGCTCCTTACCGAGGAGATGCTGGTGCAGCGGTTGCACGTCCAGGAGCCCGAGGAGACCGACGCGTCGTGGACCGTCCACGCGACCCGTCCGGTGCCGGGCACTGAGGACCGGCACTTCGGCTCCCGCAAGGCCTTTGCGGCGGCGGTGGATGTCCAGGCCACGGCATGCTGGGTGGAGTCGCTGGAGCACGGCTGGCTGTTCCTGATTCCGGGCTGGCTGATCTCGGTGGGCGCGCCGCCGGACGCGCTGCTGGCGGAGAGCCGGCTGGTGGCCGGCCAGATTCGGGGCGCCATCGGCGAGGCCGCGGAGTTCCCGGCATGGCCGCGGATCTCTGACCCCCTGTGCGGACCGGGCTGGCTGGCGTGCGGCAGCGCGGCCATGGCTTTCGACCCGATCTGCGGCGACGGTACGGGCAATGCGGTGCGCGAGGCGATTCTGGCCTCGGCCGTGATCCGGGCGGCGCAGCGGGGAGCGCCTGTGGAGCCCCTGCTGGCGCACTATCGGACGCGGCTGATCGCGGGCTTCCAGCGCCACCTGCAAATGGCGCTGCAGTTCTACCGGGCGGGCAACAGCGGCCCGTGGTGGGATGAAGAGATCCGCGGCCTGGAACGCGGCGTCGATTGGTGCAGCGCGAAGCTGGCCACCGCCCCGCCGTTCGCCTACCGGCTGGCGGGCTTCGAACTGGAGCCGCTGAGCGCCAGCACGGAATAGGCCGTGGCGGCGTCGCTCATGAAGCGGCCGGCATCCGATGCGGGATCGCGCTTCTTATTCATCGACGTGGAGAGCCAGGCACCGGACGCGTCCTGATTGCGTTCCAGCCAGGCGAGACCCTTGGCGATGGCGGGTTTGGCCGAGGCCATGCCGGATTCCTGCAAAGCCACCAGCATCAGGCCGGTGCCGTAGCCATCGCTGCCGGCGTCCATCGGCGTGTTGTCGCGACGCTTCCATTCCTTCGTGACCAGCGTGGAAGCGCTCCAGCCGCCATCGTCGCGCTGCTTGCCCAGAATGTCCTGCAGGATGGCGTCGCGCTGCGCGGACTGCAGCAGCTTGGGCAGCTTGCCGGAGGCCCACAGGGCCATGGCGCGATTCAGCGTGGACTGCGCGGCCTGCTCGCGCTGCAGGTAGCCACTGAGCAGTGAGAGACCTTCGGCATCGACTGCGCCGGCGGGCGCCGAGCCGGCTGCAACGGCGGCCAGAGTTGCGCCCCAGAAGGCCGAATCGTCGGCTTCCCAAGGCTCGTTGTGGAAGTTGAGCCAGGTCCAGGAGCCGCGCTTGTCGCCCTCCTTCAACTGCAGGGCCCACATGTTGCGAAGCGCGTCCTTGGCGTCGGGCGCCCGGTAGCGGGCCAGCACGAGCGCATTCAGTACCACCTCCGTGCCGCGCGATTCGGCGGACTTGGGCGCGCCATTCTTGGCATCGCTATAGAAGGGCTCCACGTCGCTCCAGAGCGCGACACGCTTGGAGATGTTGGCGAGGAATGCCTTCTCGTTTTCCGATGCCTCCTGCTCTCCCAGCGGACCGCGCAGCGCGGGACGGCCCAGCGCATACGGCAGCGTGGTGTGGCAAGAGATACAGAAGGTCTCGTGATCGCGGGCGGCGGACGGCCAGGCGGCCCACCATCCCATGCGTCCATCCAGATAGCCGGCGGCCGCTTTGGCGTCCCAGGATTTCGCGTCCGCCGCACAGGCCGGCAGCGCACAAGCCAACAGCACCAGAAGAATCGACTTCATACCTTACCCCTCGCTTATCGCAGTGTAGCGGGTTTGGCCGCTCCGTAAAACAGGCTGTTGAACAACAGCTTGAAAGTGGCATCGGGTTCGCCGCGGAAGGTGACTTCCGGTCCCATCACAAAGACCTTGCCTTCCCCGCTGCGTGCTTCCACCACGGCCGTGGTCCCATCGAGCATCTGTTGGCCTTGCGCCCAACCGCTATCGAGCGTGTCGGGTCCGGCAAACCAGGCCACGGGTGTTGCGCCCTTCGATTTGGCGGCGTCTGACAGGCGGAAGACGGGGCTGCTATCGAAGAACATGTCCACGGTCTCGGGCATCCCGAAGGCCAGCGGATTGGTATTGTCGATCTTGGCGCGCATGAGCGACCCCGGGATGTAGAACTTGTCGCGCGCCACTCCTGCCAGTTCGTTAGTGACCGGGACGCCGAGCAGTTCGGCCATGCTTGTGGAACTGCCGACGGTGACCACCGCGCCGCCGGATTCCACGAACTGCTTGATCTGCGGGACCGTCTTCTCTTCGGTGATGCGCCCGAGCCAGCCGCGGAATTCCTCCGGGACGTTGGCGGGGTCGGCCTGTGCGCCGCCGCGTCCACCGCCGCGTCCAGTATTGCCGCGCCGCATGGCGCCATCGGTGAAGACCAGGACATCGAACTTGCCGCGCAGATTGCCGGCATCCAGCGTTTGCGGATAGACCACCTCGAAGGGGAACTCGTACTGTTCCAGCAGCCAGCGGGTCCAGCCGGACGGCATGAGTCCGCCGTACTGATCGTAGAGGCCGATGCGGACCCGCGGGATGCGGAGGGCTTCGCCTTGCGGCGCGCGCGCCACGGCGTGGACGGCGATGCCGAGATCGGCTGCGCCCTTTTCGAGCACGGGCAGAACCGCGGCGGAGGCGGGCACCCAGATGGCGCCGGTGCCCAGGTTTTCGGGGGCGGCGGTCTTGAGCCAGTAGACTTCGGCGTTGGCCTTGAGCAGCCGATTCACCAGCGTGAAGGAGTAGTTGCTCTGGTGACTGATTAGGTAGCCCGCGGGATTGGCCGGCCCGGTGACCTTGCGCGGCATGGGGTGCTGGATGCCCTTCAGCCGGGTGAAGGGCCCGTCGAAGCCATCGACGATCTTGTCGTACTGCACGCCCATCTGCATGGCGAGCGTCCAGCCGGCGATGTCGTAAGGCGGGATGGGCGGACCGCCGGGGTAGAGGTCGTCACGAGGATGATCCTGCGGCTCGAACATATCGCGGACGAACGGGCGGAATGCCTGCGCGGCCTTCACAATATAAGATCCGGCGGGATAATGCTTGCCGGCCACGTCGAATGCGTCGGACGCCTGGAGCACGGTGATGCCGTTCTTCAGCAGGGCGTTGATGAAGCGCGTCGCGGTGGGGAAATCGGGCTGGTCGGACGGCATGATGTAGCCGCGCGGGTCGCGCATTTTGGGGTCGTGGAGAATGGTGTTGTAGAGGGCCGGCGAGACGCCGCGCGCGCCGAATCCGCCGCCGGGCGCATCGCCGCCGCCCGCGGGCTGCCGTCCACCACGTCCCGGAGTTTCGCCGGCGGCGGCCTTGAGAGCCTCGATGCGCTTGGGGGTGATGGTCCAATTGTCCTTGCTGCCGCGCTCAATCGAGTTCATGCCCATGCGCCACATATTGAAGAGCAGGTTCTCGCGATTGCGCGAGGCGTAGTCGAGGATGGCGCGGTTCGTCTCCATCAGGTAGTCGATGGTCTGGCGGAAGTGCCAGGGCTGAGGCGCGACAGGCAGGGGGAGATCGCTGATGTAGAGCTGCTTCTCAGGAATGAGCGGGATCTCGACGGGCGTGGGGCTGCCGATGATTTCGGTAAGAATCGCGATGGTGTTGTGGTAAGTGGTGGTGTTGCGCAGTCCGCCGTTCCACCAGCCGTCGTAATTGGCCTGGGTGCGCATGCCGCTGCCGCCCTTGCCCTGCGAGACGAGGCGGGTGTGCATGGCGGTGCCGACAGCCTGAATGCCGAGCGTGACCAGCGGATCCACATTGTGATTGGTGGGGTCGCGGAAGGGCGGAATGAAGATGACCTCGCCGGCGGGTCCGGTCTGGTGGTGGTTGTACATGATCTGGGGATTCCACTCGATGGTCATCTGCCGATTCATGTTGGCGGTCTCCGGCATGTTGGAAGTGAGCGAATCGCGGTTGTCGTCGTGGCCGATGTACTTGTTGTAGAGGCGGGGCAGACCGTTCATCGTGCGCTTGGTCTCGTCCTTTTCGCGCATGTACCAATCGGCGACGAGTTCCAGACCGTCGGGATTGGCGGGTGTGAGGAGGAGGATATCGTCAGTGAGGAAGCGCAGGGTCTCGGGGTCGTTGCGCGTCAGCATCTGGTAAGACATCTCGATGAGCTGCTGAGAGCCGGCGGTCTCTGTGGCGTGCAGCCCGCCATCGATCCAGACCACGGCTTTGGAGTCGCGCGATAGCGCGTGGGCCTGGTCGGAGGAGAGGGCCTCGGCGGCGGCGAGCTTCTGGGCGGCGTCCTTATAGCGCGCCAGGTTCCGGTGGTTTTCGGGCGAGGTGACGATAGCCATCCACTGATGGCGGCCTTCGGCGGTGAGGCCGATGTCGGCCAGTTTGATGCGGTCGGACTCGGTAGCGAGCTTTTTCCAGTAGGCCTCGAGTTGGGAATAATTGACCAGGCGGTAGTCGGCCCCGATATCCCAGCCGAACTGCTCTTTAGGGCTGGTGATGTGGCGGGCGGTCTGAGCAAAGCAAGTGGCGGATAGCAGGACGAGGAATACGGCTTGTTTCATGCGGCCTCCGGGATTGAACTACTGTACACCAGAGGGACGATGCAAAGGGTTGGACTGTCCTACTTCCTCGTGACTACTCGATCGTCTTTTGTTTGCGAAACCAATCGATGAGAATGTCCCGCATGAGTCCCACGTCGTGAGGAAATTGGAGGCCGGTGGTGCCGAGATTCTCCGGGGTGGCCTGATTGGCGGCGGTGAAATCGCTGACGGCCAGAGTGTAGTCTTTCTCCGGATCGATAGCGCGGCCGGCGACGACTTTCGCGGGGATATCTTTGCCCTTGAACGTCCCGACCACCACGCGATTGTCGAAGGGCATGATGTTCCAGATGTTGCGTACCAGGAGTTGGCCTTTGGGCACGAGGTCGCGCACGCCGCCCATGTTCATCCAGGCGAAATCGGCGCCCGTCTGGTCGCGCAGCGCACGCTCGATGAGTCCCTTGACCTCGGCCTTGGTGAAGGCCTTTTCTGAAATGGCGAGCGGCTGATCCACCCGCGCCGTCACTTCGCCTTCCCAGTGCTTGACCAGCGCGGCCACGTCGGGCGCCGGTTTGATCTTGGTGGAGTCCACCAGCAGCGCCTGCCACTTCCAGGAAGCGATGGCCTTCTTTTCGGTATCGAATTTCAGATCCAGGCGACCCAGCTCTTCGCCGTAGCCCTTCACGCGAACCAGCACTCGGCCGTCCTGTGATGCCGCCTGCGCCATGCCGGAGTGGGCGTGGCCGCTGACGATGACGTTGAACTCCGGCTCCTCACGCAGGAATCGTTGCTCCTCGGCCGGCGCGATGTGCGCCAGCAGAACAATCACATCGGCCTTATCCTTCACTTCCGAGGCATACTTCCGAGCCTCCGCCTGAAAGGGAATGGTGTGCCACTCGCCCAGCAGATTGGGGGTGGTCAACGTGGGGAGGGTATCGGTGAGCGCGCCGATCACGGCCACGCGCACTCCGTTCACATTCAGAATCACGTACGGCTTTTCGGTGAACAGCCGGCCCTTCGCATCCACCACGTTGGAAGTGACAATCGGGTACGTCGCCGTTTTCATGAACTTCTGCACCTGCGGCCAGCCGTAGTCGAATTCGTGGTTGCCCAGGGTGGAGACGTCGAAGCCCAGCAGATTGCCCACTTCGTAGACGGGCAGCCCGTGAAATATGGTGGAAACCGGGGTCCCCTGCACCAGATCGCCGGCATTCAACAGGATGCATTCCTTGCAGCCTTCCTTCTGCTGCCGGATCAGCGCAGCCAGATAGGCGAAGCCGCCGTGGCCGTTCTCCAGCGGACTCAGCCTGGCGTGCAGGTCGTTGGTATGAAGGATGGTCAGCGACCGGATTTCCGTCCACGCGGGAGCGCACAGAAGGAGTGCAATAGCGAACAGTCGCCCGGCCCTTAGCTGCATATGCCTCGATTGTAGCGTGCCGCGAACCGGCTATCGTCCAATGGCTGCGAACTCGGCGCCGGCCACGCGCTTCAGGTCATCCGGCGCCAGCAGCATCTGGCAGCCGCGCACCCCGGCGCTCACCGAGATCACGTCCCACAGAATGGCCGTCTCGTCCAGATAGAACGGGTAGGGCTTGCGCGTGCCCACGGGGGAGACGCCGCCGCGGATGTAACCCGTCAGTCCCAGGACCTCCTTGACGGCCACCAGTTCCACCTTCTTATTGCCGCTGGCGGTGGCGATGGCTTTCAGGTCCAATTCCGTATTCGCCGGGATGCATGCCATCAGGACGCCGGTGCGGTCACCGCGCGCCACCAGTGTCTTGAACACTTGTTCCGGCGGCATGCCGATCGCCTCGGCCACGTGCGGCGCGCTCAGGTCGTATTCGTCCACTTCGTATTCGCGCAGTTCGTAGACCACGCCCTCGCGATCCAGAATCCGCGCGGCGTTGGTCTTCTCTTTGCGTGCCATCTTGACCGATTCTACGACGCCAGATGGACGCTGGTGGTTTTCACGACCGCGCAGATCGCGTCGCCCGCCTGGACGTGCAGTTCGGCCGCCGATTGCGCGGTGATGAGGGCCACCAGGGGAAAACCGCAATCCAGCTCGACCCGCGCCAGCGGACCTTCCAGCGAGATCGCCAGCACGCGCCCATCCAGCCGGTTGCGCGCGCTCGAGGTGGCCGAGCCGGGATGCGCCAGCACGACATCCTCGGCGTGAACGCAGGCGAAGACCGCGCCCGCTTCGCCGCCGTCCATACAGTACAGTTGGCGGCCCGCGACGTCCAGCGCCAGGAGTCCCGATTCGCGCGCAGCCACGCGGGCCGGCAGCACGTTTTCCACGCCCACAGATGCCGCCACCTCGGCATCGGACGGCCTACGGAAGACCTCCTGCACCGGTCCTGTCTGCCGGATGGCGCCCGCCACCATCACGGCCAGGGTATCGCCCAGGCCAATGGCTTCGGTGCGGTCGTGCGTCACCACGATGCTGGGGATTCCACTCTCGGTCAGCATGCGGCGCAGTTCGCGGCGGGTGCGCGTGCGCGTACCGGCGTCAAGCGCGGAGAGGGGCTCGTCGAGCAGCAGGAGCGAAGGACCGGCGGCCAGCGCGCGGGCCAGGGCCACCCGCTGCTGCTGTCCGCCCGAGATGCTGCCCGGCTTGCTGCCGGCGAGTTCGGAGATTCCGAAACGCTCCAGCAGTTCGGCCGCCTTGCGGCGATCGGCGGCGTAGGCGACGTTCTCCAGCACCGTGAGGTGCGGAAAGAGCGCGTATTCCTGAAAGAGAAATCCCGCGCGGCGCCGCTGCGGAGGCAGGTCGATCGGGACTCCGCCATCGAACCAGGTCTCGCCGCGAAAAACGATGCGGCCGGAGGTGGGCCGCTCCAAGCCGGCCAGCATGCGCAGCAGCGTGCTCTTCCCCGCGCCCGAGGGGCCGAACAGCACCGTCACTGGCGCTTCGTCCAGTTCCACGCGGAGGTGGGCGTCCACCATGCGGAGCGCGCAATCGCAGGTCAGTTGGCCGGCCATACGCCTCCCACGCGGCGCTGCAAGGCGTACGTCACGGCCAGCACCACGAAGGAAAAGGCCATCAGAAAGAGGGACGTTTCCGCCGCGCCGTGATAGTTCAACGCCTGCACCTGATCGTAAATCGAAATCGAGACCGTGCGCGTGACTCCGGCGATATTGCCGCCCACCATCAGCACCACGCCGAATTCGCCCATCGTGTGGGCGAAGCTCAGAATCACGCCCGTGGCGATTCCGCTGCGCGCCATCGGGACCACCACGCGGCGGAACGTCGCTGCCCGCGAAACTCCCAGACACCAGGAGGCTTCGATGAGGCGGCGATCCACTGCGCCGAATGCCGCGGCGAACGGCTGCACCGTAAACGGCAGACTGTAGAGCACCGATGCGATCAGCAGTCCCTGAAACGAGAAGGGCAGCAACCCGCCCGTCAAGCGACCGTACAGAGCGCCCACCGGACCGTGCGGGCCGATGGCCAGCAGCACGTAAAAGCCCAGCACCGTCGGCGGCAACACCAGCGGCAGCGCCACCACGGCTTCCACCGCAAACTTCCAGCGGCGGCGGGAGAAGGCGATCCAATACGCGAGCGGCGTGCCCACCACCAGCAGCACGGCGGCAGTCGACAATGAGAGCCGCACGCTGAGCCAGATGGCTTGCCAATCCATATTATTGATCTTCGTCCGGAACCGAGAAGCCGTATTGCAGCAGAATGCGCTTGCCTTCGTCGCCCGTGAGGAATTCGCGAAACTCGGCGGCGGCGTGGGACTCGGCGGCGCGTTTGAGAATGACGCCGCCCTGCCAGAGTCGCTGGTATGAATACAGCGGCACTTCCCAATAGCGGCCCTGTCCGCGGACCCCCGGCGCCATCGCCAGGGAAAGCGCGACCACGCCCACCTCGGCCGCGCCGCTTTGTACGAACTGCAGGGTTTGGGCGATATTTTCCGCCGTCACCAGTTTGCTCTGGATGCGGTCATAGACGCCGAAGTGGCGGAGTGCGGCTTCGGCAGCCCTGCCGTACGGGGCATGCTGCGGATTGGCGATGGCCACGTGTTTTACCGCCGGGTCGTCGAACACCTTCATCTGAAGCCGCTCCACGTCGAGGCCGGAGTTGGAGGGCGCCCAGACTACAATCCGTCCCACGCCGTAGCTGAAAATGGATTCGGGGACGGCGAGACCTTGGTCCGCCAGGTCGCGCGGGTACTCGAGGTCGGCCGAAAGGAAAATGTCGAAAGGCGCATGATTCTGAATCTGCGCGTAGAAATTCCCGGAAGAGCCGTACACGATCTCCGGCTGAATGGAAGAGTGCGTGGCGTGAAACTGATGGGCGACCTCTTCCAGTGCGAACTGCAAATCCGCCGCCGCGGCGATCGAGAGCGTGATGGGAGTGGGGCGCGGCGCGCATCCGGCGCAGGCTAATACCGCGGCCCACAGCAAGCAGCGGTCGCGCATAGCAGACAGTGTCATGCGTAAATGACCATCATACACTGATCGTGCAAGTAGACTCGCAGAGCCGTAAACGCTA
>DASZMZ010000259.1:0-5219 GCA_035551455.1 Candidatus Sulfopaludibacter sp. | reverse complement strand
TCGCCTTATTGCGGCGGATCGGCGGCCAAGACTCAAATTCTGCATAAATCCAGAGACTACCGGGGCCGGCGCCACGCCGGAACCCCGCAGTTCGCCGAAATCCGGCAAAATCGGAAAAACGATATTTTTTCACAGGCCCGTCAGTAAGCGCCCTTTCCGATTCTGCCACGGACTGTTAGTGCAGCGTCGTCCTCCGGCACACCCTTTCACTCATGCCACAGCTTCCACCACGGACGCGGAAGCGGGTAACCTTCGAGGATCCACAAATCGCTCTTCGTAGTTACTCCCGACGTAGCCAGGCTGAATCTGCAGAGCCGCGCACGTCAGTAAGCGCCCTTTCCGATTTCTGCCACGGACTGCCAGTGCAGCGTCGTCCTCCGGCACGCCCTTTCACTCATGCCACAGCTTCCACCACGGACGCGGAAGCGGGTAACCTTCGAGGATCCACAAATCGCTCTTCGTAGTTACACCCGACGTAGCGAGGCTCTTGCCGTCGGGGTACAAGCTCAGTCGCGTCTGGTACGTGGAGCCCCCGCTGATGGTGACACCCGTGCCATAATCGGCGATCAACCGCACCGTCCCATCGGCCACCTTCATGGACTTCAAAAAGCTGTGGCCGTGCTCTTTACCCACCGCGTAAATCACGTCGCCCTCTCTGGAAAATGCCAGCGCTGCGCTGTGTAGCGGAGGCAGCGTTTTACTCTTCGCGCCGTCCGCCGTGAACAGCGCCACGCCCGATTTCGTCTCGCACGCGATCCATTCCCCGGTCGGCGACCAGTCCGGCGGACCCGCGCACGCAGGACCGTTCGGCACTATGTGCGGCGACATATCCGCGCCCACGCCGACAATCACCGGCTGCGTGAATTGCGAGCCGATGACCACACCCACCACCCAATTCCCGTCCGGCGACCAGGCCGGCGCCACCATCGATTGGCTGGTGAGCCGGATGGGACTGCCCCCCACTGACGGAGCGATGAACACCGTCATCTGCTCGTTGTTGGCGTAGCGCGTGAAGGCGAAGCGCGCGCCATCCGACGAGAAGACCGGGTCGACAAATCCCACGGCGTTCCCCATGGGGAAGCTCGACTGCGTCACCGCCGGCCGATCCAGCCCCGCGCGCAGATTGTGGATCCAGATTTCGCGGCTGCCCGAGCGGTCGGTGGAATAAATGAGCTGGTCCCCCTCCGGCGACCACGACGGCGACATCTCATTGCGGCTATTGGCCAGCAAGGTGCGCGGCATCGAACCGTCCAGCGGTAGTTCCAGCAGGTTGTAATCTTCCTCCACCGAACTGAAGACCATGCGCTTACCGTCGGGAGCGAGTGAAGGTTGCGCCTGTCCGGTGGTGCTGGCAGTCAGCTTTCTCATCTTTTCGCGCTTCGTATCGGCCAGCCAGAGCGCCGGCTCCACACGCAGTCCCGGAGCGTAGCTGAGAATGACGTGGCGGCTGTCCGGCAGCCAGGAGGCGGTCGTGCTGAGGCCGAGATCCGTGTCGGCGAACAGATTCCTCGGAGTCCCCTTCCCTTCCGGGAGCGGCAGCAGCCAGAGCTTCCGGCTGAAGCGTACGGACAGCAGGATCGACGTTCCATCCGGCGAGAAATAGAGGTTGTTCCCGCCGGTCGCGGCTTCCACGGCGAACGGCGCGGGCTGGTATTCGTGGACCGCTGCCCCCGGCGGCGAAGCGATATACAAGCGGCCGCGCGGTTTGCCGCCATCGGTGGTGACTCGCCAGATCGCCAGCGTCTTGCCATCGGGCGAAACCGCGGCCGAACGCACGTCGGTCTGTATCGGAGAGGACTTCCCGCCCGCTGGACTGATGCCGTATAAGGCCGCGCCGTCGCCTTCCGTCACGTAGTACAACAGGCTCGCATCGGGCGCCCAGAATACCTGCGAGACGCCGCTCTCCAGATTGGTGAGTTGGCGCGGCGCCGAAGCGTCCAGCGCGCGCACCATCACCTGCTGCACGCCGTTGACGCTCTTCAGATAGGCGATACTGGCGCCATCCGGCGACCATGCGGCGGAACTCTCCGGCTCGGGTTCCGTGGCGAAGGGCGTGAAGCGATAACCGGCCAGGTCAATCGGCTCCAGTTCCAGGATATGCGGTACGGCGAGCGCCGCCAGCAGCAGCGCCAGTCCGGTAGAGACAGCCGGCCAGAGCCACCTGCGGCGCCCGGCCGAAGCCACCTTTTGCGTCACACCGCTGGCGCGCGACGCCGTCCCGGTATTGCGCAACGCGAATGCCAGGTCACGCGCCGAGTGAAAACGGCGGTCCGGCTCTTTTTCCAGGCAATGCGCCACCACAAGGCGCAGTCCGGGCGAGATGCTCTCCGCCAGTTCCACAGGGTCCTCGCGGAGAATGGCCGTCATGGCCTCGGCGGCCGTGGGCCTCTCGAAAGGACCTGTGCCCGCGAGGCATTCGTACAGCACAATCCCCAGGCTGAACAGATCGCTCCGCGCGTCCACGGGCGCCCCGCGCGCCTGCTCCGGCGACATGTAGGCAGCCGTTCCCAACACCGCGCCCGGCGTGGTGCGAGTCAACAGCGCCGTCTCGTCGCCGGCCAGCGGGACCACCTGCTTGGCCAGTCCGAAATCCAACACTTTGGCCCGCCCGTCGCGGGTCACCATGATATTCTCTGGCTTCAAATCGCGGTGCACGATTCCCGCAGTGTGCGCCGCCGCCAGTGCATCCGCCACCTGACCGCCGATCTCGATCACCTTGGACGCGGCCAGCGGACCGCGCTTGATGATTTCACGCAGCGCCTCTCCGTCCACCAGTTCGCTGACGATGTAGACGAGCGAATCGCATTCGCCCGTGTCGAAGACCGAAAGGATATTGGGATGATTGAGCGCGCTCGCGGCGCGCGCCTCCTGCTCGAAGCGCTGCCGCCGTCCCGCATCGTGCGCAACGTCGGGCGGCAACACCTTCAGCGCCACGGTGCGGCCCAGGCGCGAATCGCGCGCCCGGTAGACCTCGCCCATCCCCCCGACGCCTAAGAGCGAGACGATTTCGTAAGGTCCAAGCTGCTTCCCCGCCGCCAACATATCAGGGTAATGATACTACGGTCGTCGGCGAAGCAGCCCGCGGAACCTCGCGTCACTCGTACACGGTGATGGAAGTGCTGGTGTGATTGCCGGCTGCGTCCCAAGCCGTCGCGGAAATGGTGTGCGCGCCGAGCGTCAACTTCTTCAGATTCCACTTGAAGCTATACGGCGCCGCGGTCCCGGTATATTGCTGCACGCCGTCGACGTAGATCGAAACCTGAGAGACTCCCACGTTGTCCTGCGCCGTGACGCTGATGGTCACGCTGATCGAACCACTCACCTTCGCTCCGTTAGCAGGCGAGGTGATCTGCACCGTCGGCGGGGTAGTGTCCACCGGCGGCGGAGGGGGGGCGGAGACCATGACCGAGACCGATGAGGATCCGGTGTTGCCGCTGTTGTCGGTAGCCATCACGTTCAGAGTATGGCTGCCGGCGGTGACAGTGCCGGAGTTCCACGGAATGCTGAATGAGGAACTCGAGCTGGAAGTAACCAGCAGGCCGTCGCAGTAGAGTTTGACGCCCGAGATGCCCAGGCTGTCAGTCGCGGAGCCCGTCACGTTGACGGTTCCGGTGACGCCGGCGCCGGAAGTCGGCGCGGTAATGGAAACGCTGGGAGTGACGGTTGTCGTCGCCACTGCCGCGGCAACCGCCTTCGCCGCGTCCACCAGTCCATGACCAAAGATGCTGGAGCTGCCGATGTTGTCGGCATTCGCTTCGAGGATTGATACCAGGGAGGCCGCTGAAAGGGACGGCTTAGCAGCCAGCACCAGGGCGCCCACACCGGCCGCGATGGGGGAAGCGAAGGACGTCCCATACCAGTAGCCATAGCCGCCGCCGGAATTCGTGGTGAGAATGTTCAAACCAGGAGCGGACAGATCGATCCACGACCCATAGTTCGAGAAGGAAGCCAGCGCATTGTGACTATCGGTTGCGGCGATGGCTAAGACGTTGTTGCAGTTGGCGGGATACATCGGCGTACTGCTGGAGTTATTACCCGCGGCGGCGAATACGACGGTGCCCTTGTTCCAGGCATAGTCGACGGCGCTCTGTAAGGTGCTGGACGAGGTGGAGCCCGCGATACTGATATTGACGATGCGAGCGCCATGGTCCGCGGCATAAGTAATTGCGCTGGCGATGTTGGAGTAACTTGCGTAACCGGTGGAGTCAACGACCACCAGCGGCATTACTGGATTAGTCCACGTTACTCCGGCAACTCCAGTCAGATTATTAGTTACAGCTCCGAGAGTTCCGGCTGTCGCGGTGCCATGGCCCTGATCGTCCGCGGTATTGGAATTGTTGAGCAGGAAGTTCCAACCGCCAGTCAGACGGGAGGCGAGATCGGGATGGGTTAAATAAGCGCCCGAATCGATGACGGCGATGGGGGAACTGGAACCGGTGGTGGTTGCCCAGGCGCCGGCGGCGCTGATATTGACCAGATGCCATTGAGACGGGAAAGAAGGATCGTTCGGCGTGCCGGAAACCGAGGCGAGTCCGTCCCGTTCGGCAACGGAGAAGAGCCCCGTTTTCAATAGCGCGGCTATGATTTTGTCTACCTGGCCCTCTGGTACAGAGAGGACATGGTGTTTCGTTTGAGGGATATGATTCAATAGCTTGCCGCCAACAGTGGAGAGAGCGGAAGAGACTGCCGCGGGGTTGGCGCCCGCGCGCTCCTGAACGATGATCTGACCGGGGGCAAACTGCAGTTTGTTGCCCTGCGCGGACATAGTGCCGCACGCAAAGAGGGCAAGGGCGGTTAGAACTAAAGAGTTACGCATCGCAATATGATCAGTATTTTACAATGCGGCTTTTCGTGTTGAATAGTTCATCGTTGGGAAATGTTAAAACAGCTATCTTTTGTGGGGCTAAGCGGTGCCTTAACAAACAATAAAATATATTGTGATTTTTAGTACTTTTCGTGGATTTTCAACGCGGGCTAGGTTCGGGATGGACCTGCGTCCGGGCAATTGACGTTAACAACATCACTTTAGCATAAATAGTAATGGACTCAACAGCTTATTCGTCACTTACATTACTGTTTTTACGAATAAGTGCATAACACTACGTGAGTCATCGTCCACTCGTACCATCTTATACAGCAGTTATCACTTGTCAATGGCGCGCATATATCATTCGATAGGCTCCCGTACTATCATCCGTAACGTGGAGTTGAACTCCTAC
>DASZMZ010000258.1:0-10164 GCA_035551455.1 Candidatus Sulfopaludibacter sp. | reverse complement strand
TCGCCTTATTGCGGCGGATCGGCGGCCAAGACTCAAATTCTGCATAAATCCAGAGACTACCGGGGCCGGCGCCACGCCGGAACCCCGCAGTTCGCCGAAATCCGGCAAAATCGGAAAAACGATATTTTTTCACAGGCCCGTGAGTAAGCGCCCCTTTCCGAATTCGTTCCCAGCATCTCTGTAACTTGCCGAATCTGCCGAGCCGCGCACGTGAGTAAGCGCCCCTTCCGATTTCGCTCCCATGCTCGCATCTCTGTAACTTGCCGAATCTTCCGAGCCGCGCACGTAAGTAAGCGCCCACGCGCTGCTACCGAACTTCGTCCCGGAGTGCCGTCGCCGGGTGAACCCGCGCGGCGCGACCTGCGGGGATTGCCGTGGCCAGGGCCGCGACCACTAAGACAAAAATCGCGGCGGCGCCCAGAGAGATTCCGTCGGCGGGCGAGACACCGTAAAGCAGCGATCGGATGGCCGGCGCGGTCTGCCAGGCTGCCAGCAATCCGGCCGCGACGCCCACCCCGACCAGCAGCATCGACTGGCGCCCGATCATTTCTCCGATGTCGACGGGCCGGGCTCCCAGCGCCATCCTGATGCCGATTTCGCGCCTGCGCTGCGCCACCGCATACGCCAGCAGGCCATAGATGCCCACCGCGGCGAGAACCGCTGCCAATAGTCCGAATAGCGATGCCAGCAGGGCGGTCAGCCGCTCCGATGCCGCGCTCGCATCCACCTCCTCCGCCAGGGTGTGGACCTCCAGGATGGGCAGCGCCGGATCGAGCGCGGCCAGTTCACGGCGCACCGGCTGAATGATGGAATCCGGGCGCATTCGCGTCCGCACGCACAGCACGAAGAAGCCGTCCGAGCCCAGACCGTAAAAAATGGGCGTCATCGGTTCGCGCAGGGAGCGATACTTGGCGTCGTTGACCACGCCGATGATCTCCGTGAACCCGTCGGAGCCGCCGGTGATGCGGCGGCCCACGGGATCCACGTTCGGGAAGAATTGCTGAGCAAAGGTTTGATTCACCACCACGCGCTGCTTGCCCAGGTCCGATTCCTGAAATCCGCGGCCGGCCAGAACGCGCATTCCCAGCGTGTCGAAGTACTCCGGCGAAATCGTGTTCAGACTCGTATTGAGGAAATCGGCCGGCGTGATCTTGCGGCCTTCCGCAACCACCGTGGTCTTCACGCCGCTGCCGCGCATGACGGCGCGCGACGCGCTGGCTGCCGAAACCACGCCGGGAAGCGCGCGCACCCGGTCCAGCAGGGCGCGGCGCAATTTGTCGCTTTGTTCATTGGTATAGCCGGACAGCCCGGGGTCGGCGGTGAACGTGATGACGTGATCGCGATCGAAGCCCGGGTCCATGCCGTGCAGGTGTTCGAAGCTGCGCACCAGCAGTCCGGCGCCCGAAAGCAGCAGCGTGCAGAGAGCCACCTGGAACACCACCAGCAGCCCGCGTCCCCGTCCCGTCCGGCTCGACCGGGCGCCGCGCAGCACGCTATCAACGCTGACGCGCGACGCCGCCACGGCCGGCGCCAGGCCGAACAGCAGCGCCGTAAGCAGCGACGCGGCGATGGCAAACAGCAGCACGCGAGCATCCGGCCTGACGTCGAGCGTCAGCCCCAACTGCGTAGTGGCGCGGTCGCGCATGGGCGGCAGCGCGCGCACCAGCAGGGGCGTCGAGACCGTCGCCACCAGCCAGCCGCCGGCCGCGCCCAACATGGCAAGCAGCCCGCTTTCCGCCAGCATTTGCCGAATCAGCCGTCCCCGGGTGGCGCCCAGGGCCAGCCGCACCGCTACTTCTTCCTGCCGGGCGGCGCCGCGCGCCACCAGCAACCCCGCGACGTTCGAACACATCAGCAACAGCAGCAGCCCGGCGCACGCGGCCAACAGTTGCAGCGCCAGTCCGAAACGCTCGCGCAGAATCGATGCTCCTCGCTCCAGACTCTCCACCTGCATTCCGCGCGATAACTCCGTCTCGGCTCGCTCGCCCTTATAGATCGACAATATGGCGGCCCGCCACAGGGCGGTGCACTCGGCGCGCGCCTGCGGCAGCGACACTCCCGGTTTCAGACGAGCCAGAATCTCCAGCGCGATGCCGTTGCCCCGATAAGCGCCGTCAGAACGCAGCAGAGGAAAGGCGCGAAGCGGGACGCGGAGGTCGGGAGCCGTATCGGCAGTGATGCCGTTAAATGTGCGCGGCATCACACCCACAATCAGGAATTTGTGACCGCGCAGCGTGACCGTGCGGCCCACGGCGCGGGGATCGGACGCGAAGCGCCGCTGCCAGAAGCCGTAGCTCAGAACAGCCGGTGGCGTACCCTGGTCCTCGCGTGCATCCGCATTCGTGAGCGTCCGGCCGTACAGCGCGGGCACGCCCAGCACGTCGAAGAATTCCGGCGTAACCACGTGCACGCGGACCTGCTCGGCAGGCTGCGGATCGTTCATCGCCACCAGCCATTCGGCCTCGCCGAACACGGCGGAAAGCGTGCCGGCATGCTTCATGGCATCGTAGACCGGTTGCTCGAAATTGCTGAAGGTGCCCAGGCGGGGAACGGTTTGCACCAGGCGAATCAGCCGCTCCGGTTGATGCACGGCCAAGGGCCGGAGCAGCAGGGCGCTCAGCGCGCTGAAGATCGCGGTATTCGCGCCGATGCCGAGCGATAGCAGGGCGGCCACCGTGAAAGCGAAGCCGGGATTGCGCACCAGCATTCGAACGGCATACCGCAAATCGCCCATGCGCATCATTATACGAGGGCTAACCTTTTCCTCCAGGCCACGTAGAACTGAACACATGGGTCGTATACTGTCCGACGTTAAATTCGCGCTGCGCAACCTGCGGCGCAGTCCCCTCTTCACCGTGATTGCAGTGGCTTCCCTCGCGCTCGGAATCGGCGCGAACACGGCCATCTTCACCCTTCTGGATCAACTGATTCTGCGCATGCTTCCCGTGCGCGATCCCCAGCAACTGGTGATGATCTGGGCCAACGGACCGCACATGGGCAGCAATCGAGGCTCCCGCGCCACGTCTTACCCCATGTATCAGGACTATCAGTCGAAGGCGCAGCCGTTTTCGTACGTTTTCTGCCGGTTCGGCACGCCGCTCTCGGTGAACTTCAGCGGACAGACCGAACGCGTGGAAGGCGAACTGGTCTCCGGAAATTACTTCCAGGCTTTGGGAGTGCAGCCGGCCCTCGGCCGCGTCTTCTCGCCCGATCAGGACGACCGTACCTACAAAGGCCATCCCTCCGTCGTCCTGAGCTATCAGTATTGGTCGACGCGCTTCGCCTCCGATCCGTCGGTGATCGGGCAGAAGATCCTTATCAACAACTACCCGATGACCATCGTCGGCGTCTCGGCCCCCGGCTTCCTGGGACTCGACCCGGCCAACTCCCCCCAGATCCGCGTACCGATCCAGATGAAACCTCTCATGACGCCGGGCTGGGACGACATCGGAGACCGGCGAAGCCAGTGGATTCAAGTCTTCGCCCGTCTGAAGCCGGGTTACACGCTCCAATCGGCGCAGCCGGCGTTGCAGACTCTCTTCAGCCAGATTCTGCGCGACGAACTGGAGCAGCCGCAATTGCGCGGGGCCTCGCAGTATTCCCGCACCCGCTTCCTCGCCCGCAAAGTGCGCATGGAGGCGGCGGCGAGCGGGTATTCGCAGTTGCGCCAGAGCTACTCCGTCGCGCTCATCGTCCTCATGTGCATGGTGGGCTTGGTGCTGCTGATCGCCTGCTTCAACGTGGCCAACCTGCTGATCGCGCGCGCCGCCGCACGCCAGAAGGAAGTGGCCGTGCGTCTGGCAATCGGAGCGTCGCGGGCGCAATTGCTGGGTCAGTTGATGATCGAGAGCATGATGCTCTCGGTGGCGGGCGGCGCGGCCGGTCTGCTCCTGTCGATCGTCATTGTGCGCGCCCTGCTGGCATTTCTTCCGACCGGCGGGACTCCGCTCATGCTGCGCGCCACGCCGGACCTGCGCATTCTGGCATTCAACGCCGGCCTGGCGCTCTTCACCGGCGTCTTGTTCGGCATGGCTCCCGCCCTGCAATCCATGCGGCTGGATCTGTGGAACACCCTCAAGGACGTGGTCAGTTCCGTGGGTGGCAGCGGCGCGGCCGTCAAATTGCGCAAGGGACTCGTCATCGCGCAAGTGGCGTTCAGCTTTCTCCTGCTCGTGGGCGCGGGCCTGTTTACGCGCACCCTGGCCAATCTCAAGAGCACCAGCTCCGGCATCAAGGATATCGATCACCTCATCTCGTTTCAGGTGGATGCCGGCTTGAATGGCTACTCGGTGCCCCGCCTGCAGGCATTTTACGCGCAGATTTTGCAAAACGTCCGGGCCATTCCCCGCGTGAATGCCGCCGGCTTCGCCATGGTGCCGATTCTCTCCGGCGATGAATGGGATTCCGGTATGTCCGTGGAAGGCCACGTCAACAAGGACGGCGAGGACACGCAGCAATTCATGAACGGAATCTCGCCGGGATACTGGAAAGCCATGGGCATCGGCCTCTTGGAAGGCCGCGATTTCGACGAACGCGACCGCGGGACGAAAACTACCGTAGCCATCGTCAATAGGGCCTTCGCCGAGCATTACTTTCCCGGACGGAGCGTCATCGGCCGCCACATCGGATTCGGCGACGGCGCAGATACCAAACTGAAGATCGAGATCATCGGCATGGTGGAGAATTCACTCTACGAGGGGCCCCGCGAGGGTGTCCATCGCCAGGTGTTCGTCCCCTTCGACCAGAGCGATTATCCCGGAGCCGTCTCCTTCTATGTGCGCAGTTCGGCTGATTCGGCCACCATGTTCGGCGCGCTGCGCAACGCGGTGAGACAACTCGATCCGGCCATGCCGGTCTATTCGATGAAGACCCTGGAGCATCAACTCGACGATACGTTGAGCACGGAGCGGCTGATTGCGCTGCTCTCGGCCGCTTTCGGCATTCTGGCCACACTCCTCGCCGCCATGGGACTCTATGGCGTGATGGCGTTCGTGGTGGCGCGGCGCACCCGCGAAATCGGACTACGCATGGCGCTCGGCGCGCAGCGCACCGAAGTGGTCTGGATGGTGATGCGCGAGGCGCTCGTGCTGCTCGGCATCGGACTCGCCATCGGAGTGCCCGTCTCCTTCTGGCTGGCGCGCTACGTGAGTTCCCAACTCTTCAGCGTCCGCCCCTCAGACATCGGTACCGCGATCGGAGCCCTGGTGATTCTGGTGGCAGTCACCGCCGCCGCCGGACTCTTCCCTGCTCGCAAAGCCAGCGGAATCGACCCCATTCGCGCACTGCGCTACGAGTAGCCGCTTCGAGTAGCAGGCCTACTTCATCGGCGAACAACAGGGAGTCTGCACGGGCTTCGGCTCCATCAATTCGGCCCGCGTCAGATTCGGGTCGTACAGATTCAGCTGCCACTTTCCGTCGCGCCCGATCTTGGGCTGTTCGCGCATCTGCACGGATCGCGCGACCAGCGCCTTGTACGCCGTGTCCATCACCGGAACGCCGAGCGCCATGTGATTCATCACGCCGCGCGTGCGAGCCGAAGGATTGCGCACGTTCATCATATACTCCAGCCAGTCGGTGCCCTCCGGCACGCGCATGTCGATCCAGTCCGTCCGCTCCTCGTTCATCCCCCCGTGCCAGAATTCCTGGAAGCCGAGAATGTCCTTATAGAAGCTATCCGCCGCGGCCCTGTCGGCCACCATGAATCCCACGTGAATCAGCCGCTCGGAGATTCTGGTGGGCGGCATCGCCTTCCCGAAATTGCGGCTGCGCAGCGACCCGCGCCGGTACTCCACGAAGTCCACACTGTGGCCTTCCGGATCGGTCACCATCAGGTGATAGTCGCCATCGGCGCCGGGCTTGAGGCTGTCGGGCACCTTCACGCCGCGGCTCGCCAGGTAATCGCGCAACTGGCGGGCATTGGTCGTCTCAAAACCAATGTCTGACAGCCGGTCCTCCGCATCGTCCTTCAAGTCCCCGCTGACTTCGATGTACTGATGGTCGTTCACCTTGAACACCGCGAGTTTGTCGACACTGAAGGGCTCGGCGAAACCAAGGTCCCTGCCGTAAAAATTGCGCGCGGTGGCCAGGTCGTTCGTCTTCAGGGAGATGTGCGCCACCCCCACGATGGGCGGCCGTTTGACGGCGGCTGCCTGCCCAATCAGGCACGGCACGAAGGCCAGAAGCACGATGCTGCTGAGGCGGACCATGCCAGCATTATAGTGCCTGGCATAACGCAGGTTCGCGCACCCGCTTGCGGCCCGCCAATCGGAGCCGCGACCATTAAGGGAGCGTAGCCATTCGGAATCCATGCCGCTCCACTTTTGTGTCGCGCACCCGCTTGCGGCCCGCTCGGCGGAAGTGGTACCTACACAGTGTGCCCTCCTTTTTGGGACTTCTCGGACTGATGGCGGCGTTGGCCTCGCAAGCTCCCGCGCAGGACCAGACCTTTTTCAGCCAGGTGATGAATGCCAACCGCACCTATCGCCTGTTCCTGCCGGCATCCTACGCCGCATCGCAGAAGCGATACCCGGTGCTCTACTGGTTCCACGGCTACGAACGAGCCGCCGAAATGGACGCCTACAGCCGCGACATTACCACCTACCTGACCTCCCACGATCTGATCGTGGTGGATTCGGGACCCGTAGAAACCACCGGCAACTTTCCCATGTACTTTCCGGAACTGGTAGACCGCATCGACCATTCCCTGCGAACCGCGGCCGATCGCGACCATCGCGCCGTTTCTGGATTTTCCGCGGGCGGTTTCCTGGCCTTCTTCGAGGCTGGGAAATTTCCCGACCTCGTCTCCAGCGCTTCCAGCTTCATGGGACCCACCGAGTACGCCGCCGGTCCCGCCGGCTTCGATGCCGAGTACAACACCGCGGACGCCTACGCCAACTACGACGGAGTGCGCACTCGCCTGGTCACGGGCAGCCGCGATTTCATCCGCTTCTATCATCGCCAGTTGAACTCCATCTGGAAGTTCACGCGCACCACCCACGAAACCGAGGATTTCGATTCCGACCACGCCACGCCCGGCCTTGCCAAAACACTCGACTTCCACATGCACGCCTTCGCCACTCCGCTGCCCAAGCCCGCCATGTTCACCCACTCCGACCTGTACCCGAACTTCTCGGTCTGGGGCTGGGAGGTGGCCAGTGACCGCCGCCAGCCCGGCTTCACCACGCTCGAGAATGTCTCGGCGTCCGGCTTTCGCTGCTCCGTCCGCGAGTGGATTCCGGGCGGCGCCATCATTCCCTCCGTCAAGCTGTCGATCGAATCGGCGGCCCTATACACACCCGCCAGTCCCCACACCGTGACCTACGTGCGCCTCCGCGACGGCAACGTCCGGCATGTCTCGCAGAAGGCCGATGCCCGCGGCAAGTTGAGTTTCGATCTCGATGGCGACGCGTACGAAGTGGGCGTCTCGGCCGAGAGCGTGATCGCCGTCACCGGCTACGATTTCGCCGACGCAAACTGGCTGACCTCGGGCAAGCCGGTAAAGCTGCGCATCAAATTCTTGAACAAGGGCGCGGTGCGCAGCGGGCCCGGAACCGTGCAGTGGGAGAGTCCCGACCCCGGGGTGAAGTTCGCCGCGCCGTCCAGCCAACTGTTCTCCCTGATGCCCGGCGAAACGGTGCCGCTGCCTGTCATCGTGACGGTCCCGGACGGCCGCGCCATCGTGCGGATCGTGGCCGTCAAAGGCGCCCAGCGGATGCCGGTCGACGTTCCGGTCTTTCCGTCGGCGCCCCTATTATCGGCCTTCCAGATTGACGACGGCCGCACACTCAGCGTCTTCCAGCATGCCACCGAGAAGGCCGGCGTATCCCTCGGCGAAGGCAACGGCGACGGTCACGCCGCCCCCGGAGAGAGCTTCGCGCTGCTGCTGCCCGATGCCGACTCCGCCCGCGCGGCCGAGTTATTCACCAGCGATGCCTGCGTCGACCTCTCGCAGCGCGTCTCCGACAGTTGGACCGATTACGACCACACCGGCGCATCGGCCAAGTACACCCTCGCCTCAATCCGAAAAGACTGCCAGCCCGGCCACGTAGTCCATCTTCTGGCCCGAGTAGTCATTCCCCATGCCCCCGACCACGAAGTCCGCTACGCCGCAATAGAGTTCCCCGTCTGGTACCGCCCCGGCGAAGAGCCGAAGTAGGATAGACGATCGCCTTTCGTCGTCTGTCCCCCGAGCGAAGCTCGGGCTTTCGTGGTGACCCCAACCTACCGCCCCGTAGCTTCAATAGCCGATTGCACCACCCGCACAGCCTCCGGCGAGCCCCCAAACAGATCGTCCGTAGGCTTCCGATACCGCAGCATCTGGCGATAAATGAAATCTTCCAGGCTCGAATTGATTCCCCAGCCGCCCAGATATTGAAGCCGCAGGTCGATGTCGCGATTGATTTCGGCGCCCTTCGTCCACTCTCCTAAGTCGCTCTTCCGGCCGGCATAAGTGGAGAACAGGTCGATGGCGGACCCCACATTAATCTCGTGGAGCGACTCCACCACCGGAGCATAGTCAGGTCGATTGAGCCGGTGCAGCACCTCGTCGATATTGATGCGCAGCGGTTCCAGTTGCCCCATAAACACCATGTCGTAGCCGCGGCCATCAATCGTGTTTGCCCAGACCGTGCCATACGGGAAGGCTTCAAAGAACGTCGCCAACTCGCTCCGCACCGTGCGTTCGTCGCTTTCATATAAGGGCACATACAGCGTGAACATGCCGCCGGGATTCAGGTGGCGCTTGACGGATTCGAAATACTCCTCCGAATAAATGGCGGCCGTCCCCTTAACGAAAACGTCCAGCGGATCCGACGCGATGATGTCGAACTTATCATTGGTCGTCAGCAAGTAATGGCGCGCATCGTCGAACACCACGTGCGTCTTGGGATTGTGATACACGTCGTAATCCTGCTTGGCAAAATACCGGGTCGACGTGGGCGGAATGATCGGCTCGATCTCGCAGACCGTGATCTTCTCGATCGTGGGATACCGGGTGAACGTGCCGGCCGAAACGCCCGCCCCGAAGCCGATGCCCAGCACGGATTTGGGATTCGGATGCAGGATGCCGGGCAGGTGGCCCACCATCCGCTGCAACTTCATATCGTACATTTCGGTGGTGGCTTCCACATGGCCGTTCACGTCCACTTCGATCGCGCCGTCCTTCCACTGCGTGATCGCGACCGACGAATTGCGGCCCTCGGCCGTGTACAGAATCGTCGAGTTATTCTGCGAAATCGCAATGCGGCGGCCATACGCAATCAGTTTGCCGGGGATCGGGTCCAGGTCCTTGGCGAGCATGAGGGAGCCCACCATGGAAGCGCCCAGCAAAAGGGCCGAGATCATCGCCTTCTTCTGCGAGATATACGGCACCAGGACAAACAGCGCGCTACCGGCAGAGAGCAGCAGCAGCAGACGCTGCGAATTCTGCGTGCCGATCCACGGCACCAGCACCAGGCTCACGCCCAGCGCGCCCAGGATCGCGCCGAATGTATTGGCGGCATAAACGCTGCCCACCACCTGTCCCGATTCCCTGCCGGACCCGGCGACCGACGCCAGTGCCAGCGGAAAACTGGCGCCCCACAACAGCGTCGGCGGCAGAATCGCCCACAAGACGCGGGCCATGTCGAGCTGGAAGGTGTACCAGGGATTCACGCTCAGCAGCGGATTGATGGGCCAGTAAGGGAGCGAATCGGCGATCATGAAGGCGCTCCAGGCGATCGCCGCCGCGAGCAGGACCTGGCACCAGCCCAGTGCCAACCGCGGCCTTGTCACGCGGGCAATCCACGACCCGGCGGTGCTGCCCGCCGCGAGGCCGATCAGGAAGACCGCCAGAATGATGGAGAAAACGTAAACCGTGGAGCCCAGCAGCATGCCCATCAGGCGCGTCCAGACGATTTCGCCTCCCAAAGCGCAGGCGCCGGAGATGGCGATGGTGACGTATACCGGCCAGTTACTCTCGCTGTTTTCGACCTCAATTTCCGCGGCTTCACCCGCAACCTCGGGCGGCGTGAACTGCGCCGGCGTGCGGCGGGACATCCAGAAGCTGAATAGGGCGACGGCCAGATTGATCGCGACGGCCCAATAAGTGGCCACCGCCATATCGAAAATCCGCAGCAGGTAGAAGCCGGCCAGCAGGCACCCGAAAACAGCGCCCGCCGTATTCAC
>DASZMZ010000257.1:0-5068 GCA_035551455.1 Candidatus Sulfopaludibacter sp. | reverse complement strand
ACGGGCCGCGCGGCGAACCCATTTTCGCCTTCCTTTATCCGCTGATGGGGATGAAGCAGGCGTTGGCGGGCGCTCTGAATTCGGTCACCGGGTCGTTATTCGATGCGGTGTTTGTGCTGCTGTTGTTGTTCCTGCTGCGGGTGGTGGTGCGCAATCAGTGGCTGGCCTCGGGGCTGTTTATTGTTCTGCTGGCGGCGATCAATAGCGCCAATAGCGGCTTCCCGTGGACCGACGTGCCGGTTCAACTCGTGCTGGCGGCGATCTACGCGTTGATCATGATGCGCTACGGCCTGTTGGTGGCCATGGTGAGCAGCACCATCACGGATTTCCTGAACGGTATTCCGCGCACGCTGGATTTCAATCTCTGGTACGCCGGAATGGGTATGGTTCCGCTGGTGCTGACCGGGCTGATCGCAATCTACGCGGCCCGCGTCGCCGTAGGCCCGGGCCGCGCGCGTCCGGTCCAGTGAATTCATCCCTCGAACCTGGGAAAGTAAACCTGCGGTCACAACACCGGCTGAGTTATGGTGAATAGATGCTGAAAAGAGCCCAGGCGCGCCGTCTTAGCCGTGTGGCATTCGGCTCGGCCATTCTCTTTTTCGTCATGGCCCTGGGCGGCAGGATTCTGGCCGGCGCGTGGCCGTTCGAAGGCTCGCTCGAACTATCCCTGGTCTGTCTGGCGCTCGGCGTCTTGTTTCACGTTGCCGGCATGCCGCGCTTCGCCGCTCTGCCCGATCCTTCCTCGCTGCTCAATCAGGCCTTCCGCGTGGCGTCCACCGGACGCATCGATGGCGCCATCGGCATCTTGAGTAAAGCTCTGGAAGAGAACCCGAATCTCTGGCAGGCCTACCAGTATCGCGGCGAGCTTTTCATGGCCTTGCAGAATTACAGCGCCGCTGCCAAGGACTTCGCGGACGCCATCCGGCTGGCCCCCGAAGAGCAGCATCTCTACGAATTGCGCGACCGGGCTACGGCTCCAGGCGGCGCAATTTCAAATTCCTGAACCATACCGGCGACCCGTGATTCTGCAGGGAGAGGAAACTCTCCGTCACCGCCGGCCCCTTCGCGGCAAGTTTCAGAATCACCTCGTGCACCAGCGGGGAAGACGTCTCAAACTCCACCACCTTTACGCCGTTGAGCCAGTGCTCCACGTGTTCGCCGCGCACCCGCAACAGGGAATGATTGAACTCGCCCACCGGCCGCGCCGCGGCATGCGACGGAGCAATGGCGTCATACAAAGCGCCGCAGAGTTTGCGTTTGTCGATGGACGGATCGGAAGCGTCGTCGAAGAGTTGATACTCCAGCCCGCGGGCGCGCGCCTGCAGACCTTCCGCGTTGGTCCAACGATCGGTTTTCTGTACCAGATATTTGACGCCCGAGTTGCCGCCCTGGGCGATTTTCCAGTCGAACTGAAATTCGAAAGACCGCGGCGCCGCTTGCGTCCGCAAATCCTGAAAACCGTGGCCGGGATTCAGCGCGTGCAGCGACTCGCCTTCGATCTTCCACGTCTCCGGAAATGGCAGACCCGTCACTTCCAGCCATCCCGCGGTACTCTTCCCGTCGAACAGAAGGATCCATCCGGCGGCCTTTTCAGCGTCTGTCAAAGTATTGGGCGCCTGCGCCTGCAACAGGCCCACGGCCAGCACCGCGACCATCGACTTTCGGAAGTTCACTTGTCGATCATACGATAGTGCGCCGCCACTTCGGCCGCTACGCGCCGGCCGAATAAGGTTGAACTTTTCCCGCTAACCTCTCGTATCCATCGGCGTCCAACATATCGAACACCGATGGGTATACCAAATCCCGAATTCCTCAAAGGCACGCTCGACATGCTGATTCTGCGGACCCTTTCCCGCGGACCCAATCACGGCTACGGAATCGCCCTGCACATCCGCCGTCTCTCGCAGGAAGCCTTCAAAGTGGGGGAAGGCTCGCTCTACCCCGCCCTGCAGCGACTGCTGGTCAATGGCTGGGTGCGCGCCGAATGGGGACTTACCGATACCAACCGGAAGGCCCGCGTCTACCAGATCACCGCGGCGGGCCGGAAACAACTGGATGCCGAGGTTCGGGAATTCGATTTTGTGCTGGCAGCCATCGCCAGAGTAATGGAGGGCGCATGAAATTCTGGAATCGCTTTCGTCTGCGGACCCGCGGGGGCCGTTTGGAAACCGAGCTCAACGACGAGATTCGCCTGCATCGCGAACTGCTGCAGGAGGAGTTCGTCCGCGGCGGCATGTCACCCCAGGAAGCCGCCCGCGAGGCTGCCCGGCAGTTCGGCAACTCCAGTGAAGCATCCGACCTGAGCCGCGACGTCTGGACCTTTCCCCGCTTCGACGCCATCGCCAAAGACGTGCGCTTCGCGCTCCGCCTGATGCTGCGCCATCCACTGCTCACCGCGGCAGCCGTGCTTACCGTGGCCTTCGGCGTGGGCGCGAATACCGCCATTCTGAGTATTCTCGAAACCGTGCTCTTGAATCCGCTGGGCATGCGCCACACCGAGCGCGTGATGGCCGCGCGCGTCCATATCGACCGGCTGCACATGAAAGACGCGCCGAATTCGGCCGCCGATTTCCAGGACGTGCAGGGCCTCACCGACATCTTTTCCACGACCGCCGCGACGGAAGGCCGCGTGTGGACGTATCAGGCGGGCCCCGAGGCCGTGCGCATGCTCGGCCGCGCTGTCACGCCGGAATTCTTCAGCGTGTTCGATTCCTCACCGGCGGCCGGCCGCTTCTTTACCGCCAACGACGCCGACGCCGTGGTCCTTTCTTATGCCATGTGGCAATCGCAGTTCGGAGGCGATGCAGGCGTGGTGGGACGCAGCGTGACTCTCGACGGGAAACCATACCGCGTGATCGGCGTGGCTTCGCGCGGCTTCCGCTACCCGGCCGATGCGGCGGCGTACACACTGCTGACCATCGAACCGCAGCGCATCGCGCAGGGCCACGGCAACAACATGAATCTGACGGTGCTGGCCCGGCTCCGCGCGAATGTCACGCCGCAGCAGGCCTCTCGCCGCGTGCGCCTCTTCTCTGCCGCCCAACAGACCGCCGACACCACCGAGGGCCGCGACTCGGCGAAATTCGGCTACGGCCTGGACCTTACGCCGTTCGCCGCCTTCGTCGCCGGAGACCTGCGGAGTCCGCTCTGGCTGCTGTGGACCGCCGCTCTGGTGGTGCTGGCAACAGGCTGCGCCAACGTGGCCGGACTGCTGCTCACGCGCAGTTCCGGTCGACGGAAAGAGATTGCGATCCGGTTGTCGGTGGGCGCCACACGCTGGCTGATTGTGCGGCAGTTGTTGCTTGAGAGCCTGCTGATGGGCGCGGCGGGCGGCCTTGCCGGCATCGCCATGGCGCGCGTGGGAGTCTCCCTGGTCACCAGACTTTCCATTCCCGGCAAGCAGGTTCTGGAATTGGTAGTGCTGGACAATCGCATGCTGCTGTACGGTCTGGGTCTGGCCCTGGCCAGCAGTCTGCTATTCGGCCTCGCGCCGGCGGTCCAGTTGCTCCGCGACAGTCAGGCGGGCGAGATGGTGCGCAGCCGCCGCCGCTGGTTTCAAGACATCTTCGTCGTGGCCGAAGTGGCCGGCGCCTTCCTGCTCCTGGTGATGACCGGACTGCTGCTGCGCAGTCTGTGGACCGTGCAGCAGATTCAGCCCGGCTTCGATGCGCACCATGTCACCACGGCTTATTTCACCAAACCGAAGAATGACCCTGGCTTTCAACAGCGGCTGAAGGCGGCACTGCAAAATGGACCCGGTGTGGAATCGGCAGCCCTGGCGTATCCGGTGCCCTTTACACAGGGTGGCTTGACCAGCGGCTTTCAGATTCGCAACCGCCAACCGGCCCCGGGCGAACCCGCCTGGCACGGCGAAGCCTACTTCGTCACGCCGGAGTATTTCCACACGCTGCGCATTCCGATTTTGGCCGGTCGCAACCTGTCCGACACGGACACGGAAGGCGCGCCCATAGTGTGCCTGATCGATCGCAAACTGGCCGACCGCTTCTTCCCCAATCAGAATCCCATCGGCCAGGAACTCGCGATGTATAAAGGCTACGCCCGCATCGTGGGCGTGACCGCGGCGGTGCTCGCCGATGGCCTGGAAGAAGAGACGCGGCCCGTGGTTTACTACTCGCTGCCGCAGATTCCGTTCTTCCAGACTGCAGCCGTCCTGGTGCGATCGGCTGCTCCGGCCGGCAATCTGATTCGCGAAACGTTGCGCAACACCAATTCCTCCGTCCCGGTCTACGACGTGCTGACCATGGACGAGCTCATCGATGAAAAGCTCGGCATCCGCCGTGTGCTGGCAGTTCTGCTGACCATCTTCGGCGGCATTAGTCTATTGCTGGCGACCATCGGAATCTACGGCGTCATCGCGCAGGTAGTGGCGGAGCGGACTCAGGAGATCGGAGTGCGCATCGCCCTGGGCGCGCGACCCGGTCAGATTCTCCGCCAGTTCCTGGCGCATGGCATACGATCGGCGGCGCTGGGTCTGGCAGTCGGTGGGGCGGCCATGCTCTTCATCCAGAAGTGGATTTCGGGCCTGTTGTACGAAGTGAAGCCGTTCGACTGGCTCACCGTGGTAGCTGCTCTGGTGGCGGTGTTGATCGTCCTGATGGTCGCCATCTGGTGGCCCGCCCGCCGCGCCTCGCGTGTCGATCCGCTGACTGCTCTGCGGTACGAATAGTCCTCACCGCGGAGGCACAGAGGCGCGGAGGAAGACGCAGAGGGAGAAAAAGTGCTTGGTTTTCTTCGGAGTGGGACAGACGATCGCCTTTCGTCGTCTGTCTCCGTGCTTTCTCCGTGTCTCGGCGCCTGCGCGGTGAAAAAGATTAGCTACTCCGCCTTATCCCACTACCGGCGGCACCAGCGTCTTCAAGTATTCGTGCGCCACCTTGAAGCCGCGCTTGTACTGGTCGGTGAAATTCCCGCCCGCGTATGCCGGGTAGTAGAACTCGTCTTCATTCTCGATATTCATCGCGCCGGTGTAGCCCGCGTCCGCCAGCACCGAGAAGAAGCCCCGCCAATCCACGAAGCCGTTGCCGGGAATGCGGAAGCGCCACCACTT
>DASZMZ010000256.1:0-13230 GCA_035551455.1 Candidatus Sulfopaludibacter sp. | reverse complement strand
CTCAAATCAGGACTCGATGCCGAATCTCAATTCGTCATCGGAGAATCGCGCGAAGCTTTCGCCAAACTCCAATCCGAATACGATACCCACTACACCGCCACCAACCCCGAGCAGCGTTTCTACCTCGACTCGGCCATCCGCCACGAATGGCTGCTCCGCCGCTTCCACCGCGTAGAAGCCGAACTCTGGATCCACGAAGCCAAACAGTCCGAGCCCGGCACCGGCATCCAACTCGGTGAAGCCTTCGACAAGACAAGCCCCACGTTCATGCGCCTCCACCGCCGCGTCGCCGCCTCCGAAAAGACCTACAAGGAGTCCATGGCAGCCTATCGACGCCTCAAGAAAGAGGACGAAGAGAAGCCAGTCGAAAAACCCGCTCCGCAACCCCAACAAACCAAGCCCGAAACCCCACAATTGGCTTCGTTCCGCACATCCCCCTGCGAGTCCCCCAAACCCAACCCGGCCTCCAAATCCGCCGCCGGCTGGACCGGAAACGAGCCCCCCGCATGGCGCCTCTAATCTACAATTGGGCCCCATACACCGGAATTGCCGCTCCAGTAATCTGTGCCGCGGCGTCGGTAAGCAGAAAAACCGTGAGGGCCGCCAGCCGTGCCGGTGCGATCCAGATCGGGTTAGTAGCCGCTGTATCGATGGTGCCCGGCAGGATCACGTTGGCCGTGATGCCGAGGTCGCGATTTTCGATGGCCGCGGTCTGCACCAGCGAAACCAGCGCGGCCTTCGATGCGCTATACGCCGCGATGTTGGCCGCCGGCTGCACCCCGGCGCGGCTGCCGATGGCGACAATGCGGCCCTTGCCCGCTGCGCGCATGTGCGGAAGCACGGCTCGCAGAATGTGGAACGCGGCGCGGGCGTTCAGATTCATCATGCCGTCCCAAGTGGCTTCGTCCGTCTCGTGGAGCGGATTGCCACCGGCGAATCCACCGGCCACGTGGACCAGCCCGTCGATTCGCCCAAATCGCGCCACCACGCTGTTCGCGACTTCGAGGGCGCCAGCCGCGTCGGAGAGGTCTGCCGGAACGGCCGCGAATCGCGGATTGGGGAAATCGGAGTCGGCAATCGAGCGGGACGTACCCACGACCATCGCTCCCGTTTCCAGAAAGGCGCGCGTCACGGCGGAACCCAGTCCGCCCTTCGCGCCCGTGATTAAGACCACCTGCTCGCTGAGATCGGTCACGAGGAATATTATAGGCAAGCCTGTGAGAGACTGAGAGATCCGTGGACAATCCCATTCAAGTTGAAGGGCTGAAGAAGAGCTACGGCGATTTCGCCGCGGTCAAGGGGATCGACTTCGAGGTCCATGCCGGCGAGGTCTTCGGGCTCCTCGGACCGAACGGCGCGGGCAAGACCACCACGGTGGAAATCCTGGAGGGCCTGCGCTCCCGCACCGGTGGGCGCGTCAGCGTGCTGGGCTACGACCCGGAAGTGCAAACCCTGCAGTTGAAAGACCGGCTCGGTGTCTGCCTGCAGGCCACCAATCTTCAAGAGAAAATGAAGGTCCGTGAAGCCATGGAGGTGTTCGCCAGCCTCTACACGCGCACCGTGGACGTGCAGCAGTTGATGAAGCGGCTGCAATTGTGGGAGAAGCGCGAGTCGCAATACGCCAAGCTCTCCGGCGGTCAGAAGCAGCGTCTGGCGCTGGCCCTGGCTTTGCTGAACGACCCGCAGGCGCTGTTCCTCGACGAGCCTTCCGCCGGCTTGGACCCCCAAGCCCGCCTGGAAATTCACGAGTTGGTGCAGGACCTGCGGCGTGAGCAGCGCACCATCCTGCTGACCACGCATTACATTGAAGAGGCCGAGAAGTTGTGCGACCGCGTGGCCATCATTGACGAGGGCCGCATCATCGCCATGGGGACGCCGCGCCAGATTCAGGAAAAGACGCTGGCCGATTCCACCATTGAAATCACCTGCGAGCAGCCGCTCACCATGGGCGATCTGCCAATGGTCGGAAGCCCTGAAGACCGTGCTCGACGAGCGGCGGACGGTCCTCACCGTGACATCCCGGCGACCCGCCCGCACCATCGTGGACATGGTCAAGTGGCTGGATGAGCAGGGTCTGGAACTGGCCGACATTCGTATCAAGCGGCCGTCGCTGGAAGAAGCCTTCATCGAATTGACGGGAAAGAATCTGCGGGAATGAGACCGTACATCGCGCTGTTCAAGAACAATCTGCGGCTGACGCTGAGAGACCGCTCGGCGCTGTTCTTCAATTACCTGTTTCCGTTCATCTTCTTCTTCGCCTTCGCCGAGCTGTTTCATGCCGGAACGGGCATGGGAATTTCCTATTTCGTGGCCACGGTCCTCACCATGGGCATTCTGGGCAATGGCCTGTGGGGCGCCGGCATGCGCTCCGTGCAGGATCGCGAAGCCAACATCCTGCGTCGCTATAAGGTGACGCCGATCACTCCGCTGCCCCTACTGTTGGCGTCCATGGCGAGCGGTTGGCTGCTGTATCTGCCTGTACTGGTGTTGCTTTTGGCGGCCGCGCATTTCGGCTATGCCATGCCGATGCCGAAGAACTGGATTTCGCTGTTCCTCATGACCAGCCTGGGCGTCTGCGCCTTCCGCGCCATCGGTCTGATTCTGGGGGCTGTCACCAACACCATGCAGGAAGCCAACATCTTCGTCCAGATGTTGTACATGCCCATGCTGTTTCTGAGCGGCACCACGATTCCCGCGGCGGTTCTGCCCAACTGGGCGCAGACCCTGGCCGAGTTTCTACCGGCCACCTATTTGGTCACCGGCTTTCAAGGTATCTTCTTCCGCAACCAAACCATTTTGGACAACGCGGTTCCCGTGGGCGCCTTGCTTCTCACCATGACGGTGGGCCTGTTCTTCTCCGTGCAGCTTTTCCGCTGGGAGAAGGAAGAGAAGTTGGCGCCGCGCAAGAAGCTCTGGGTGTTGGCCGTGCTGGCGCCCTTCCTGGTGATGGGCTGCTACCGCGCTTATTCGCGCGATCACCTCGGTGAAAATCAGGCCATGTTCCGCGACCTGCAGCGCTCCGGCACTTTTCTCATTCGCGACGCGCGGCTGATTATCGGCGATGGACAGGTGATTGAGAACGGCGCTGTTCTGGTCCACGATGGCAAGATCGTCGATGTCTTTCAGGGCTCCGGTCCCGACCCCGAGAAGATCAAGGCCGATGTCATCGAAGGCGGCGGCAAGACGCTCCTGCCCGGTTTGATCGATGTCCACGTCCACTTGAGCGGACCGGCCGGAATCTCCTCGGAATCAGCCGATTACGACCCGGATAAGACCATGCCCCGCGCCGCTGCCGCCCTGCTGTATAGCGGCGTCACAGCCGCCCGCAGCGTGGGCGACGGTTTGGATGCGTCCCTCGCCCTGCGCGCGAAGATCGCCAACGGCTCTCGCTTAGGGGCGCAGTTGTTCGTGTGCGGACCCATGTTTACGGCCGAGGGCGGCCACGGCACCGAGTTCACTCAGCATGTGCCGGAAGTCATGCGGAAGAGCGTGGAGGCGCAACTGGTGCGCACCCCCAAGACGCCCGAGGAAGCCCGCCGCCAGGTGCGCGAACTCAAGAATGCGGGCGTGGATTGCATCAAGGCGATTCTGGAAGCCGGTTGGGGCGACGGCATGCTTTTCGACCGCATGGATCTGCTGATCGCTCGCAGTGTGGCCGAGGAGGCTCACGCGCAGAATCTGCCGCTCGCAGTCCACACCGGCGACGCCCGCGACGTCACTGACGCGGTCGAGATCGGCGCTGCCAGTGTGGAACACGGCTCGTGGCGCGATCAACTGCCCGACGCTCTCATCGAGCGGATGGTCCGCAAGGGCGTGTATCTGGACCCGACCCTGGGAGTCGTCGAAGCCTACTCGCACTACTTCAGCGGCAATAGCGACGTGCTCACGAATTCCCTGGTGCAGCAGGTCGTGACCGGGCGGATGGTCAAGGGTACTCGCGACTTTCTGCAATCGGGCAAGGCCACGGACCCGGCCAAGGCCGATCTGTTCGCGCATGGTCTGGAGCAGGCTCGGGATAATCTGCTGCGCGCCTGGAAAGCCGGAGTGCCGCTGGTGATGGGGACCGATGCCGGCAATCCGCTGGTCTTCCACGGACCCTCGATGCATCGCGAATTGAAACTTTGGGTGGATGCCGGAATTCCGGCCGCGGTCGCGCTGCAGGCCGCTACCGGAAACGCGGCCAGGTTGCTCCACGCCGAGAATCGATTCGGCAGTATTCGGAAGGGTCTGGACGCGAATCTCCTCCTGGTCGACGGGAATCCGCTGGTCGACATCGGCGCCACCGAGCGCATCTCGCTGGTGGTTTTCAAAGGCGAGCGCATTCGCCGCTCCGAGCTGTTCGACCAGAAGTGACGAGCTGTGCGGCTACTGCGGAACAGACTTAGAGATTTCTTCCGCGACCCAGTCCGGTGTCTCCATCGGAATGTAGTGCGACCGACCCTCGCGGAGGATGTCGGTAGCGTGGCGCAAGCGCGACGCCAGCAAGGGATCGGTGGGCGAGGAGTTGAGGTCGAAGCGATCGATACGCCAGGGGATCCCGCCGCGGACCACGACAACGTCTTGCGTCAGGTTCGGCAGTTCGGCATGCAGATTCGATTCGACAGCCGATGACAACGGATAGATGGAGGCTTCCACCAGCGGCGGACAGGCCAGTTCGAATTCCGTGCCGCTGGGGAGAAGTCCGAATTCGCAATAGTCGCGCAGCACGTCGGGGTTCCACTGCGCGAAGGGCGGCCGTGCTTTGAAGTTCTCGAACATCTCCGACGGCGAGTTCCAGTAGCGGCGGCGCCGGGAGATGAAAGACGAATCGAGCGGCTTCCGGCCGTAAACCTCGGGCGCGAAGATGGTGGGGTCGATCAGGAACAGCGACGAGTACGTCTTCGGCCGCTGCAGCGCGGAGGAGACAATCGAGTGGCCGCCCATGGAGTGGCCCACTCCGATGGCGCCGCTGATATCGAGCAGCTCGGCGAGTTCGGCAATGTCGCGGCCGAAGGCGCGCCAGGGGTACGGTGGCTCCGGCTTGGCGCTGCGGCCGTGGCCGCGCAGGTCCATCGCATAGGCGTGGCGGCCCGGCAGACGGCGGATCACCTGGTCCCAACAGCGCGCGTGAAAGCCGGTGGCATGGGCGAAAATGAGCGGCGGTCCATCGCCCGGCCACTCCCAAAGCGCCAAGGCAACGCCCCGTATCGAAATGGTGCGCAGTGTCGGTTCGATCAATCCAAATTGTGGCACATGCTGCTATATTTGGGGCGAATGCGGGTAGCTTTAATAGGATATGGATTCGCCGGAAAGACGATTCACGCTCCGTTGATTCGCAGCGTGGCGGGGCTCGAGCTGGTTCAGGTGCTCTCGAGCAACGCGGCGCGCGTGCGGGCCGATCTTCCGGGCATGGCTGTCACCCCGGCGGCCGACGAAGTCTTCGCCAATCCGGCGATCGGGTTGGTGGTCATCGCCACGCCGAATACGTCCCACTTCGATTTGGCGCAGCGCGCGCTGCGGGCCGGGAAACACGTGGTGATCGACAAGCCGTTCACGGTGACGGTGGAGGAAGGGCAGGAGTTGATCGCTCTGGCGGCGGAGCGTGGTTTGTTGCTTTCCGTATTCCACAGCCGCCGTTGGGACGGCGACTTTCTGACCGTGCGGCGCTTGCTGGCCAGCGGCGAACTCGGCGACCTGATGCACTTCGAATCGCATTACGACCGGTACCGGCCGGTGGTGCAGAATCGCTGGCGCGAGCAGGCTGGTCCCGGGAGCGGAATCTGGTTCGATCTGGGGTCGCACCTGGTGGATCAGACGCTGCACCTGTTCGGCACGCCGGATTCGATGACTGCGGATATCGGCATTCAGAGAGCGGGCGGCGCCGCCGTGGATTACTTTCACGTGGTGCTGCATTACGGAAGGATGCGGGCCATCCTCCACGGCAGTAATCTGGTGGTGGCGGAGACTCCGCGGTTCCAGCTTCACGGCACCGAGGCGAGCTTCGTGAAGTACGGCATGGACACGCAGGAGCCGGCCCTGCGTCGCGGGGAACTGCCGGGGTTTTCAGGCTGGGGAGAGGATCCGCGGCATGGAACGTTGACGACGCCGGCCGGTTCGCGGCTGGTGGAAACGCTGCCCGGCGACTATCGCGGCTACTACGAGGCGGTTCGCGATGCCATTGAGCATGGTGGTGAAAACCCAGTGCCTGCGGAACAGGCCCTGGAGGTGGTAAAGGTATTGAATTGCGCGTGATACAATCAGACAAAATACCCTTGTTTACGAGGTGCCCATGTCCGAAAATAACGATCTCTCCCGCCGCGATTTACTGAAAGCCGCAGGCGCTGTCACCGCCGTGGCTTCCGCCCTTCCCATCACTGCCCGTGCAGCCAACGACCCGGTGCGCTACGGCATGATCGGCACCGGCAGTCGCGGAACCTACCTGCTCAAGCATTTGAAGGGTATCGAAAGCGGCAAATGCGTAGCGCTGTGCGACATCAATCCGGAGCATCTCAAACAGGGCGTGGAGACCATTGGCAGCAATCCGCGGACGTACTCGGATTACCACCAGTTGCTGGAGCAGAAGGATATCGAGGCGGTCTTCGTGATCACCCCGTTGTTCGTGCACTTTCCGCTGACCAAGGATGTGTTGCAGGCAGGGAAGCACGTCTTCTGCGAGAAGTGCCTGGTGTTCAAGCCGGAAGAAGTGCACGCACTCAATGCGCTTGCGCAGGAGCACTCCAAGCAGATTCTGCAAACCGGATTGCAGCGCCGCTACAGCTACTTCTACCAGACCGTGAAAGACATGGTCGACAAGAAAATCTTGGGCGATGTGCACCACATTCATGCGCAGTGGCACCGCAATATGATCAACAAGCCCAGCCGCCTGTGGACCATGAAGCCGGGCGGCGAGAAGAACATCGACAACTGGCGCGTCTACCGCTCCATGTCGGGCGGACTGACGGCGGAACTGACTTCGCATCAGGTGGACGTGGCCGATTGGATGTTTGGACAGAGACCCGACTTCGTCATGGGTCTGGGCAGCCTGGACATGCTGAAGGACGGGCGCGATGTGTACGACAACATTCAGTTGATCTACAAATACCCCAATGGCCAGAAGCTGACCTATTCTTCGATCAGCACCAATCAGTTCCTGCCGTACTTCAACGGCAATCGTCCGGAAATGGGCGAGATCATCATGGGCACCGAGGGCACGATCGAGATCACCGTGGGCGATGACGTCCACCCGCCGATCGCCTGGTGGTATCGCGAACCCCCCAAGACCACCACCGTGGCTGCCCCCGAGGACAAGAAGAAGCCGTTCGTAGCCGGCGCCACCATGGTGGCATCGGGCGGCGCCAACGGTCCCATCCCGTTGAATACGCCGGACCTGGCCTTCAACGGCAACGAGAGTTTCCTGCAGAAGGAAGCCAAGTTCGCGCGCCGCTGGCTGACTTCGAAGGGTGTGATGGTGCAGGAAGAATCGCGCAATCCGGTGGACCTGGAACTGGAAGGCTTCTTCAAGAACTGCCGCGACGGCGGCACTCCCCGGGCCAATCTCGAAGTGGGTATGGCCGATGCGGTCGCGGTGATTCTGTCGAACATGGCGATGGACGAAGGCCGCAAGGTCTACTTCAACGAGATCGACAAGATGGGCACGGACAAGAAACTCACCACCCAGGTTCCTGGTAAGCCGGCGCACAACGTCGGCGGTTAACACCATTTCCGGCAAGGGCCGTTGAAGGGGATCCTTCACCGGCCTTATACTAATCTCGTGGGCTCCGGCCGCAAACTCGTACTGCTCGCTGTTGGCGTGGGAGTTGCGTGTGTGCCGGGCCTGCTCCGCGCCACCGAGGCTCCGGACCTGGTTTACCGCATCCGGCTGGCCAGTCCCAATGCCAAAGTGGAGTGGTCCGAAGGCCATGCCAGCTTGGTTCCCAGTAACTGGGAAGTAACGGTCACCGTAGACCGGCAAGCCTGCGAAGTTTCCTGCTCTTACCGGTTGAAGCGCGATGGCGTGCGGCCGGTATTGGCGCCGCCCAAGGTCATCGTCCAGGTTTACACCGACGGCGTATCGCTGCCGCAGACGGTGGATATCGATCCGGGCGACTTGGAAAGTCCGGTAGCTGGACGCCGCGCCTCGGTTACACCGAACCGGCTGTATATGCCGGCACGGAAGTTATTCGGCGCCGCGCTGCCGCAATCGCAGCAGGGTGCGCTTTCGGCTTCGTTCCTCTCCGCAACTCTGCTCGTGAATCGTCCGGCTCGTTCGCCGGAAACTCCGCTGCCTCTTCGTATTTAGACGCTTCCTGCTTCCGCAAAGTCCCATTTTTTGCCAAGAAGGAGAAGTGTCATGAACTTAGAAATGATCCATCGCGGACGCGTGCTGTGTTTGCATGCCGCCGCCAAACGACTGCAGATTCCCGAAAGAACCCTGCGCTACCGCGCCAGCCGGGGCCGCATTCAAGGAGCATTCAAACAAGGAAAGCTCTGGAAATTTCCCGTGGCGGCCCTGGAGACCTCCGAGTATCTTCCGACAGCCGGAAGATACGTCTGTATTTAGTGGTGATGGTGGTGGTGGTCGGCGGGGTGGACGGGGATGGCGCAGCCGGTTTCGGAGATTGCGCAACTGACATGCTCGAATTGGACTGTGGTGTGAGCGATGTGGAACTCGCCCGACAGCATTCCGTTTAACTGGCGGAGGATCACATCGCTGGCGGAGGGCGGCACGTCTTCGATGAGGACGTGGCAACTGAGCGCGTGAGAGCTGGAACCCAGGCTCCAGATGTGCAGATCGTGGACATCGAGCACGCCGGGGACCGAGCGCATGGAGCGGCTCACGTCCGGTAGAGCGAGACCGCGCGGCAGGCCTTCAAGCAGGATATTCAGCGATTCGCGAATGATGTCCCACGCCGTCCAGACGATGAGGACGCCGATCAACATGGACAGAATCGCATCCACCTGCACCCAGCCGGTATACCAGATGAGGATGGCGCCCACGATAATGGCCGCCGAGCCCACCGCGTCACCCAACATGTGGACGAAGGCGCTGCGCACGTTGATATCG
Organism: Candidatus Sulfopaludibacter sp.; assembly: GCA_035551455.1. GTDB lineage: Bacteria > Acidobacteriota > Terriglobia > Bryobacterales > Bryobacteraceae > Sulfopaludibacter. Next base: position 4,187 of record DASZMZ010000256.1, on the reverse strand, counting down.
TGTTTGCTGTCGCGCCGCAGGGAGAGCATGATGCCGCCGTTCATCAGCAGGCCGATCGCAGCCACCGCGATCATGATGGTTTCCTGCACGGGTTCCGGATTGCGCAGGCGCGAGACACCTTCGTAGAAGATCCAGGCCGAGAGAACTACCAGCGTGAGCGCGTTGATGAAAGCGGACAGTACGCCGGCCCGATGGTAGCCGTAGGTCTTGAATTCGTCGGCCGGTTTGGATTGCAGATAGAAGCCGAACCAGGCCAGGAAAAGCGCCAGGGCATCGGTGAAGTTATGGGCGGCGTCGGAGAGCAGCGCCAGGGAATGCGAGCGCAGGCCGGCGACCACTTCGATTCCCACGAAGCCGACCGTGACCGCCAACGACCAGCCGAGGGTTCCGCCGGTGTTTCCGTGACTGTGACTGTGTGAATGCGAGTGCACCGAGGTACCTGTATTCAGTTTATCGGATCACCGGCCAGTAAGGCATCATCCGCAAGTAGCCTCCCTGCATCCAGGCGCGGAACGGGAAGGAGCCGAGCACCTGCTTGAGTTTGGCGTCCAGCGCATCCGGCTGCGACCTCTTCGTCAGGATGTCCAGCAGGGAGCGCGATTGCGGGTAGAAGTCGATGTTGACGTTTTCATTGGCCGGAATGTGGGCCTTCTCTTTGATCATCTGCACGGCGGAATCGAGGCCGCCCAGTTGATCCACCAGACCGCGCGGCTGGGCGTCGGACCCGATCCAGACGCGTCCCTGCGCCAGCGGCTCAATCTGGTCGAACTTGCGATGGCGCGCGGTGGCGACCTTGCTCACGAAGTCCTGATAGCTTTCGTCGATGCCCTTGCGCAGCAACTCGGCTTCTTCGGGCGTCAGCGCGCTATAGTCGGAATCGATATCGGCGTGGCGGCCGCGCTGAACGGCCTCTTTGGTGATGCCCAGCTTATCGTACAGGCCGTGCAGATCGGGCTTGCCGAAGACCACGCCGATGGATCCCGTCTCGGTGTCGGGGTACGCCAGGATGGGGTCGCCGGTCATGACCATGTAATAGCCGCCGGACGCGGCCACATCGCTCATGGAGATGACCACGGGCTTCTTCTTGCTGAGCAGGTTCATTTCGCGCCACATCTCATCGGACGCGGTGACTTCGCCGCCGGGTGAATCGATGCGCACGATGACGCCCTTCACGTTGGAATCGGCGGCCACCTGGCGGACCATTTTGCCGAAGCCGTAGGAGGTGAGGTTTTCTTCAGTGCCATCGTCGTCGGAACTGCCGCGGACGATGTCGCCCTGTCCTACGATGAAGGCAATGCGGCTGCGGCCGCCCAGACCCACGCTATCGGCCGGGACCCTGACGTAACTCTCGATGCCCACTTTCTTCAGGTCGCCCGACTTCAGCGCGCTCTTCAGTTCGCCGTACATTTCATCTTCGAAGCGAAGCTCGTCCACCAGCCCGGCTTTCTGCGCCTGCAAAGCGGTGTACGGGCCCTGGTCGATCAGAGTGCGGACGTCGTCGGGCGACTTCTTGCGGGCCGAGGCGATGCGAGTCACGATGTCGCCATAGATCCCATCCACGACGGCGCCGACCTGTTCGCGCGTCTCGGGACTCATGTCGGGCCGGGTGAACATATCGCCGAAGTCCTTGTACTTGCCGGCGTGTTCCACCTGGACCGTGACGCCGAGTTTGTCGAGCGTCTTTTTGAAGTACATCATCTCGGCGCGGAGACCCTTGATATACATCTGGTCGGAGGGTCCTACGTAGATGCGATCGGCGGCCAGAGCGACGTAGTAATCGTGCATGCCGGGGGTGCGCAGATAGGCGTAGACGGGCTTGCCGGATTTGCGAAACTGCTCCAGGTCGGCGCGCAGTTCCTGACTCTTGGCCCAACCGATGGCGAGACTCTCGAGCTCGAGCACGACGGCTTTGATGTGCGGATCGGCGGCGGCTTTACGGAGAGACGTCCAGACGTTGGCGATGGTGATTCCGGGTCCGCGGCCGAGGAAGGCGGGCAGTTCCACGGGAGGCTTTTCCGGGATGTCGCCCTGAAGGCGCAGGACCAGGACGGAGTTATCGGCAATCTGCGGCGGCTTTTCGCGGAAGCGGAGGGCGGCGAAAAACAGCAGGATCACGGTCAGGAAGACCAGCACAATGCCGGTCACGACACCGATCAGAAACTTAGCCATGGCTACCTTGATGGTAGCCTAGACGGCCTCGTCGCCCTTTCGCAAAGCGCGAAGGTCGATACCGAGAGCCTGGCACTTTTTGTATAAGTGACTACGTTCCAATCCGAGTGCCTTGGCGGTATCGGTCATGCGCTGGTTGTGGCGCTTGAGCTCGGCGAGAATCTGGTCGCGCTCGAAGGAGCCGACGCGTTCGGCGAGGGGTCCTTCAAAGTGGGGCGCGGCGGCGGTGGCGAAGGCCGCCATTTCGCCGCTGGCTTGCGGCAGCGCGAGGCGGACGGCGGCGGCATCCACTGCGCCATCGGCGAGCAGGAGCAGGCGCTCGACCACGTTGCGCAGTTCGCGCACATTGCCGGTCCACGGATACCGTTCCAATTCCTGGAGCGCGTCGGGGGTGAAGGGTTTGGGCTTCCAGCCATTCTGGTCGGCCACCTGCGCGGCGAAGTGCGAGACCAGGACGGGGATGTCGCCGGTCCGTTCCCGGAGGGGCGGGAGGAGCAGCGGAAAGACATAGATGCGGTGGTAGAGATCCTGGCGGAAGACGCCCTTTTTCACCAGGTCGTCCAGATTGCGATGGGTGGCCACCAGGACTCGGACATCGACGGGTATGGTGCGGTCGCCGCCGACGCGTTCCACCTGGCGCTCTTCCAGGACGCGCAGCAGCTTGGCCTGCATGACGAGCGGCATATCGCCGATTTCGTCGAGGAACAGGGTGCCGTGGTTGGCCTGTTCGAACTTGCCGATGTGGCGCGTGGCGGCGCCGGTGAAGGAGCCTTTTTCGTGGCCGAAGAGTTCGGATTCGATCAGCTCGCCGGGGACAGCGGCGCAGTTCAGCGTGATGAACGGGCCATCGCGGCGTGCGCTGCGCTCATGAAGTGCGCGCGCGATGAGTTCCTTGCCGGTGCCGGTTTCACCCAGAATGCAGACGCGGGCTTCGCTGGCCGCCACGCGGTCGACTTGGGCCATCACGTGGCGCATGGCCTCGCTGCGGTGGACGATTTCGTGTTTGCCCACGCGCTGCCGCAGGTCGCGATTCTCCTGCTCCAGGCGCTTCAACTTGAGGACGTTATCGATGGTGAGGAGGAGCTTATCGGTGGAGAGCGGCTTTTCGAGGAAATCGATGGCGCCCAGGCGCGTGGCGCGCACGGCCATTTCGATATTCGCCTGCCCGGAGATCATCACGACGGGCAGTGAGATGCCGAGATTGCGCAGATCTTCGAGAAGAGAGAGGCCGTCTTTGCCGGGCATGACGACGTCGGAGAGCATCATGTCGAAGGCTGTGGATTTGACCAGGTCGAGCGCGCGGACGGCGTTGTCGCAGACGGTGGCTTCGTGTCCGGCCATGCGAAAGGCGCGCGCCAGAGACGCCAGGGTGTTGGCGTCGTCGTCAACTATCAGGAGGTGTGCCAAATTTGAGGGTACCTGAAATGCGCGGGAGCGCGCTGGCGTGTTCCAATACTTCTGATGCCACTAGCGATTCATGCAGACGATGTGCGGGCGGCGGCGGAGCGCATACGCCCGCTGGCCCGGCGCACTCCGGTGTTGACTTCGGCGGAGTTCGACAGAGAAGCGGGCGTGCGCACCTTCTTCAAATGCGAGAATCTGCAGCGCGGCGGAGCGTTCAAGATTCGCGGCGCGTCGAACATGATTCTCTCGCTGCCGGCCGAGGTGCTGGAGCGCGGGATCGTGACTTACTCTTCGGGGAATCACGCGCAGGCGGTAGCCATCGCGTCCAAGCATGTGGGGGCGAAGGCGACGATTGTGATGCCGGAGGACGCGCCGCGCTCCAAGATGGAGGCCACGCGGTCGCATGGCGCGCACATTGTGACTTACAACCGCTTCACGGAAAGTCGCGAGGCTTTGGCTGCGGGGATTCTGAAGGAGACTGGCGCCACGCTGGTGCCGCCGTTCGACCACCCGATGATCATGGCGGGACAGGGCACGGCGGCGATGGAGTTGCTGGAGGAAACGGGTCCGCTGGACGCGGTGATTACACCGGCGGGCGGCGGCGGATTGCTCTC
>DASZMZ010000255.1:0-2498 GCA_035551455.1 Candidatus Sulfopaludibacter sp. | reverse complement strand
GAATCCACGCGCACGATGTCGATCGAGCAGGCCCGGACGGAAGAAGGCGTGGTGCTGGGAAGCGTGCCATACATGTCTCCGGAACAGGCCGAGGGCAAGGTGGTGGACGCGCGCAGCGACATTTTTTCTTTTGGTGCGGTGCTCTACGAGATGATCACCGGGCAGCGGGCCTTCCGGGGCGAATCGCGCGCCGCGACGCTGGCGGCCGTGGTAGAGAAGGAACCGCAACAGCCCAGCGAAATCACGGGTGGCACTCCACCCGAACTGGAGCGGCTGATTGGACGCTGCCTGCGGAAGGATGTCGGCCGGCGCAGTCAGCATATGGCGGACGTGAAACTTGCCTTGGAGGAGATGCGCGACGAATTGGAGTCGGGCAAGCTGGCTCGTTCGACGGCCGGAATTCCGGCGGCGAGCGCGAATGGGCGGTTGGTTCGGATAGCGGCGATTGCCTGCGTAATGATGGCGGCGACTATCGCGTGGATGTACCTGAGCCGCCGCGGCGGACTGTCTCAAGGGCCGGACCTGGTGAGATTGTCACCCGACGACGGCCACGGCTATGCAAATCCGAGCCTCTCACCAGACGGAAAATTTGTCGCATACACTTCCGACCGAAGCGGTGGGCGCGAGTTGTGGCTGCAGCAGGTGGCAGGCGGCGACCCGATTCAGGTGACCCATGCGTCCGGATTGGTGCTCGGCGGCCGCTTCTTTCCGGATGGCGCCAGGCTCGCCGTTGCCGACGCATCGGCGGACGGCGACACGAGCACGATAGAAGTCATTCCCACGCTGGGCGGGCAGGCTCGCGTGCTCACCACGGCGAAGCGGATTCTGAATGGGGACCTTTCGCCGGATGGCCGCCATGCCTTCTATTTTGAAACCGAGACCGGCAGCTCTCGTCCGCGTCTGATGGTCGCCTCTACCGATGGCGGCAAGCCGCGCGAACTTTCGGCCTGGGCACAGACGCAGCCAATCATGCAGACGCAGGCGGTTCAACCGTTCTACGCGGCGGCAGCCTGGACAAGTGACAGCCGCTACCTGCTCTGTGCTGGTGTGAAACGGCCGACCTCCGTGGATTTCGCGGAATGGGAGTGGTTTACTCTACCAATGGATGGAGGCAATCCCAGGCCGACGGGAGCCGGAGACGCGCTGCGCGCGGCCGGGTTGAGGCTAACTGGGCCCGCGCTGGTGGCGGGCGACCGCGCACTGTTTGCGGCAGGCAAAACGGAGCGGTTCAATGTGTGGGAAATTCGTTTCGCTCCGGATTCATGGCGCGTGCGCGGCGGTCCGCGCCAGCTCACTTTCGGAACCGAGAATGAGCTTCCAATAAGCATGAGCGCCACCGGAATGCTGGCACTCAGCATTTTGAAAAGCTCTACAAACCTGCACCTGATTCCTCTTTCGGCAACGAGCGGCCAACCCACAGGCCTCAGCCGGCGGCTCACCCGCGACGGGCGCTCCAAATACACCTATAGCGCTGGCGGGGAAGCCGCCAGCATCTATTTTTCAGTGCGCGAAACGACGGCCAAACGGAATGACTTTGCGGTTGACTTGGTGAGCGGTAAGCAGACGCCGCTGGTGAGCGGGCTGGATAACAACACTACCATGGTGATCTCGTCCGACGGCAGGCAGATCGGATACAGGATCGCGGAGGGCAACCGGTATTCGATTCGCGTGGGCGATGCCGGCGGCGGTCCGGCCGCTGCGCGTGTGCTCTGCCAGGGTTGTGGCTGGGCCTTACGATTTTCGGCCGATGGGCGGTACATTATGTTCCAGCCGGAAGCCAGGTTTGCACCTGACCCAAAACGGAAATTCACTCTGCGGCTGATCGATGTGGCTTCGGGCAAAGACCGGCCGTGGCTGGAGCATCCGACGGCATCCATCACGGACGCCAGCACGTTGGGCGCGGATTCCGCCTGGGTTGCGGTTCGCGTGCGAACCGTGGGTGTACAGGACGACCCGGGCCGGTGGTATATCCTCCCCTGGAAGGAGGAGCCGGTGCCGGCATGGGAGTGGATAGAGGTCAAGCAGGCGCCGGGCAACGCGATCGTGGCTCCTTACGGCGATTTCTTTGAATTCTTCCAGAATGGCAAACTCATGGCGATCCGCTTCGACCGCAAGACCAAAGCCGTCAGCGAACCTTATGAACTGAAGTTTCTGCCGGGGACGGCCGAGATACCGAAGCCGGAGGATACACGGCTGATCCGCGGTCCCGGGCTGGTCTTCGCGCGCCAGGAGTTCACCAGTTCGGTCTGGCTGATGAAGCTGCCGGACGCTCGGTAGTTAGGTTAGTGCCAATGACAACTAACTATTTCAGCGATGCCGCCTTATTTCGCACTAAGAATGTTGGCGAAGAGACGGTACGCCCCCGGCACGCCCGCGGGCAGTTGCCGAAACCAGGAGTAAGCCGTGAAGATGTATATGCCTTTGCCGTAGCGCGTCCAGAGTTCGCCGCCATCGATGGCCTGCTCGCCGGTGTCGTGCGATGCAAGCACGGTCTGGTA
>DASZMZ010000254.1:0-7008 GCA_035551455.1 Candidatus Sulfopaludibacter sp. | reverse complement strand
CCGCGGCCGATGAGGTCAGCGTCTGCCGGGCTTCGTTGGTCTGCCAGAGTTCCACCGCCTGCCGCAGTTGGCCGGCCAGATCGGAACCGGCGGCCAGGCGCGACACCAGCCCGTCCACATAGAAGATGGAGCGAATGAAGCGCACCATCTCGCGATCCAGGAACACGCCGTTATCGCGGCAGATGGCGAACAAATCCAGAAACGCCTTGGTCACCGAGACTCGAAAATGGACACGGCCGGGCACCGCCGGCTGCTCGTACCACTGGGGCGCGGCCTCCCAGATTTGGCGGCGCACGGCGGCCAGGTCGGCGTCATCCTCCAGCGTGCACACGTCCAGCAGGCATTCGTAAGTGGCGCGCAGATCGCCGCTGGCGTATGCCAGAATCAGCCGGACCATGCGGCGCCGCGTATCCTGGGTGAGGAACGCCACGATGCCGAAATCCACGTAGCCAACGACGTTGCCCGGCAGGATCAACAGATTCGCCGGATGCAAATCGGCATGAAACGCGCCGGAGAGAAAGGCATCGCGCAGGAAGTTGGAAATGATGTTGGCCGTGAATTCAGAGGCGACGAAGCCCTCGGCATGAATCGCCGCCAGCCGTTCCCCATAGTCCCGGGCCGCGGGCGTCTCCACGAAGCGGAAGTATTCGGCCACGCTGGGACCTTCCAAAAACTCGATGGTCAGCACGCGCGACGTCGTCAGTTCCCAACAGACCTTGGGGATCCGTTCCGTGGCGATGCCGGCGGCATTGCGTCCCAGGTTCTCGCAGTACGACGCTTCCCGGCGGTAGTCCAATTCGTCGCGCGTCCAGGAGGAAAGCTCGCGCACGGATTCGCGCAGGAAGTACAGACTGCGGATGCGCAGCGTCACAATCAGCCGGACCAGTTGCTCCAGCAGCAGGCAGTCGCGTTCGAAGATGTGGGCGATGCCCGGCCGCTGCACCTTCACCGCTACAGCCGACCCGTCCTTGAGCACCGCGCGGTGTACCTGTCCAATGGAAGCCGCGGCAATGGGCGTGTAGTCGAATTGCCGGTACAAATTCTCCGGCATGCCGCCCAGTTCCTCCGCCACAATTTGTTCCACCTGCCGTCGCGGAAACGGGGGAATGCGGTCCAGCAGCGCCAGCAGTGCGTTGCAGTATTCCGGGGGGAATAGCTCTACCTGTAGCGAAAGTACCTGTCCGAACTTGAGGAATGCGCCGCCCAGGTCCTGCAATCCCTGCCGCAGCAGTTCAGGACCGTCGACGGGCAGACCGCGCATCCGGCGAAGGAGCGCGACGGCAAGCAGGCGCAATGCGACGGCCACAGCCTGAATCAGCCGGCGCAGGCTGGCAAGGCGGCGATGGCGATTATGCACGAGGCGTCCGATAGCTTCCCAAATCAACCGCATCTTAGCACGGGGGAATACTTTGGGGCCAAACGGGCTCCTGCATTTTCAGGTACTTGGCTGGTGTATCATGAAGGCTAGAGGGTTAGGAAACCCGTCCGTATGACCTCCATTGGCGAGACCCTGCGCCGTGAACGCCTCCGACGCAATCTCGATCTCGACCAGATCTCACGCGAACTAAAGATCAGCCCGAAGCTGCTGGAGGCGATTGAAGCCGAGCAGTTCGAAAAACTTCCGGGCAGCGTCTTCGCCAAAAGCTTCGTGAGGCAGTACGCTCACTTCCTCGGTTTGGACGAAGAGGAAATGGCCGCCGAAGTCCAGCGCACCCTGCAGCCTCCCGCGGATGTTCCCCGCTTCGTCGAAGCCGGAAAGCCGCTCGCAGCGCCCATTCAGGTGCCCAAAGTGGAAGAGTGGGAAACCGTGGGCGATCGCGGATTCTCGTGGAGTTCGCCCCTTACCGCGCTGGCGCTTTTCGTAGTGGCCATGCTGGTCTGCTCCGGCGTGTACGCCTGGTACCAGAAAACCAGGCAGACCGTGCTGGCGCGCAATCCAGCCGTCGTACAGCAGTCTGTGCCCGCCGCGCAGCTGCCGCCTCCGCCTGCGGTGGTAGAACAGCCTGCCGCGCAGCAGCCTCCGCCGCAGGAAGCCGCGACACCGTCCGCGACTCCGTCACAGACCGCCGAACGCCAGGCGCCGCCGCCTGCTCAGCCGGCTCCCGCGGTGCCGAATCAGAGTGTCATCACCAAGGTGATTCCGACCTCTAATCCCAACGCGCCCGTGCGCGTCCAGATCACCGCTACTGAACCTTCCTGGGTGCTGGTGAAAGGCGACGGCAAATACATCTTCTCCGGAACGCTGGACGCCAATCAGACTCGCAGCGTGGACGGCGCGAGGATGGTGGAAGTGCGTTTAGGAAATGCCGGCGGAGTTTCCATAGTGCTCAATGGAACGTCCATTGGCACAGTCGGCCCCAAAGGCCAGGTGCGGACCGTTCAACTGACTTCCGGCGGCTTCCAGATTGTGGCCGCGCCCAAATCGGCGCCGCTCTTGGATCCCCTCTGACGCATCAGCGCCCGCTGGCGCTTCCGCTCCAATTGCAACAGTTCCCTGCGCCGGCTTAATTTGACGCGTTCGTCAATCTTGCGCCAGAACTTGCGGAAGTAACTCACCGCGGAAAGTATGGCGAAGAAAATCACCACCCACATCAGGATCTTCGCGGTAAGTAAGAGCGGCTTGTGCCGGACGGCCAGCAGCATGGCGGAGATGGCCATCACCTGCGAAAACATCTTCGTCTTTCCCAGGTCGCTGGCCTTGATGGTGTAGCCCTCAGCCGCCGCAATGCTACGGAGGCCCGACACTGCGAATTCGCGGCCGATAATCAGAATCGCCATCCAGCCGGGCAGCACGCGCACCTGCACCAGCGAAATCAGCGCGGCCGAAATCAGCAGTTTGTCGGCGATGGGATCCAGCAGCGTTCCAATCGTGGTCACTTGCCGCCAGCGGCGCGCCAGATAGCCATCCAGAAGGTCGGTGGCCGCGGCTGTGAGGAAGATCGCCAGCGAGAGCCATTCGTTGGTAATCAGAACGCCGCGCAGGTGGAGTACGAAATTCTCCTGCACCAGAGCAGCTACCAGCAGCGGCACAAAGAAGATCCGGAGAATTGTCAGCGCATTCGGAAGGTTCATTTCTCCAAACCTAACTATAACAAGCCGGGGCCGGATCGGGCTCTAGCGAAGCATCTCAAAACCCACAAAGTCGACCGGATCCGCCACCATGAGGTAAGTGTGGGTTTCCATCCCCACCAATTGGAGCGGGAGCACTGGCGGACGATTGGGCCGGTACGGCCCGTAGCGGGACACGTTGGACACCATGGTGCCGTCGTCGAGCAGGAGCGCCCAGCTTGACCGTCCTCTGCCCGCGGCGGTCACGCCGTACGCCACCACGGACGCGGTGCTGGCCCGCGGCAGTTGCTCTGCCGCCCACCGCTGCACTTTTCCCTCGCCTCCGTCCCACGTGACTTCCGCCAGAAATACGCGGTGCATCAGGTTATCTTCGGCCAAAAGTACGGCCGCATGCGCGCCGCCTTTTTCGTCGACCCAGAGGGCTGGTTCGGAATCAGGCAGCACTCTGCCGCTCTTCACTTCCGCCGTTCGCGATTTCCCCGCGCCTTCGCCGTCGTACAGCCGCAACTCGGCGCCCTGCGCGGTCTGCGACACCGTCACCACAAACGTCTGGTTGCGCGGCGCCAGACCCAGTGCCGCGGCAGCGCCGCGAATCGGCGTCGTCACCGGCGCCGTCCATTGCACGCTGCCGGCATTCGGCGGCAGAGGCAGACGCGCCATCATCAGGCTCGATGGCGTGCGCGCGAATACCGTGGCCGTCCCATCTTTCGGCATCAACGCCGGCGCAATCACCGCCGCATCCGGCGGCAGCGCGACGCGAACTTCATCCCCCGACATCCCGGCTTCCAGACCCATCGCACCCGGCGCTTGCCAGCCGTAGCGCGCGAAGAAGACGTTCGCCCGGTTGAAATTCGTCCACGGCGCGACCACCGTCCGAGCGTTGGCCGGCGCTTTGGCCGCGCGCATCATATCGACGAATTTGATCTCGCCGAGTTGCGGCCGCGCTTCCTGGAAAAAGAACTGATATACCACTGGCGGATTGCCCACCAATCCCAGCACGCGCAATCGCGCCGCCTTCTGGAATCCATCGTCCGCCATCACCTGTGCGGAACCGAGTGAGCCCGCATCGATACTGAACGAGATTGGTCCGAAACTCTCGCTGCTGCCCTTCCAGGCGTACCGCGCGGTCAAGGTGTACCTGCCGGCCTGCGTCAGGCCAAACATCAGGTTCAGCGGCTGCTGGACGTATCCGGTCTGACCCGCGGCGATCTTCAGAAAGGTCGGCTTGTTCGGATCGGGCAGCGTGATCCTCGGTTTGAACGCCATCCCTTCCGGAAACTGCGGTCCCGTGATGTGGTACGAGAATTGGGGATTCCTCAGGTCTTCCGGCGACGGCACCTCGACCGGACTGCTCCCCGTATTCTCCAACTCGATCTTTAACAGGATCGACTCGCGCGCCAGAAATCGATCGCCGTCCAGACTCATCCGGATCTTCACACTGGAACTCCTTTCCTGCGCGGGCGCCCGGCCCACCGCGCTCGCGGCTGCCATGCCGGCTAACACCATCCACCCGAAACTGCGCGCCATTCTCATGGCTTGTGATTGATCTGCGTGGTCTCTAGCTTGCTCTTATCCCATCCCCGTAAGCGCAATCGACACAGGCCGCAAAACACGCGCGGGTTGGGGTTATAAGACATTACACAATTGTCCACTCCCGCCGTGGTGTCGTGCGCCTGGTAACCGGATTCGCCATTAACCGGGGCCGGGTGCGGCAGGAAAAATAAGTGGCCGAACTCATGCGCCGCGGTGATTTCCGAAGTGCTGGCGAAGCCCATGCCGGCCCGCTGCGTGGCATCCAGCAGGGACAGAAAAGCGCTGTGCTTCTCATCCGATTTTGGATAGTCCGCCGCCTCGCCGTCCGTAATCGAATAACCGGGCAGGGCCACCGCCAGAACAATCAGGTTATGCGTCACGGAGACCTGGCTGATGTTCACGCCGGGTGTATTGTCCCGGAACTCGGCATTGAAAAGCTCCACCAGGGCGCTTCTGGTGATGCCTTCACAGTATTTGGAATACGTCTGGATGTTATTGAAGCCCTGATTGTTGAGCCAGTTGGTCACTTCCGCCGCGGTGTAGCCCATCCCCACCATGTGGGCGTGCAGGTTGGCCGGGGTCAGAAAAATAATCCCCTCGTCGCCTGCCGCGTGCTGACCCACGGCGGGATCCACAAGGTACTGATCGACCGCCTCCCAATTTGCGATTTCCGCTGTCAGCCGCGCATCCCAATCGCCGGGATTGTAGGTGATCACGCCGCCGGAATCATCCACCAGGTCCAGGTATGCCGCCTGATAATAAATCGAGATATTCGCGAAAACCAGATCCGTGACACCGGCGGTCTTCTTCAGGTAGCGGATCAGCGGAACTCTCCGCCACATCTCGAAATCGCCGCTGATGGCCTGCAGCGGCGCGGCAATCGGCAGCGGCGGAGCAGCGGCGGGAGCCATCGGAACCGCCGCTATGGTGTCCAATTCAAGCCGCGGCTTCTTTCCGTCGGCCGTCTCGTAGGCCGCATATACCGTCACGCGGTATTTGTCGCCGGCCATTCGCGAGGGCCGGAACATCACACCGGTCTTTCCGGCCAGCGCTTCCTCACGCCAAGCATAGCTGTAGGATGCCCACTTGCGCGGAGACGGGCATTGCTTCACCTCGAAGGGGAAATCCGAAGCGCGAATGGGCGTACAAGGATCGTATCCATCCTGCGCTGGAAACACGGGCCGCCTGGCGCTGCGCTTACCGCCGCGGTCCTTATGGCAATTCTGTCCTGGCGGCCGGGTCACGGCGACATCGTAATTCTGCGCATCGTCGACGAAGGGATTGGCATTCGGAGCCACGGTAGGCGCGGACCGGTCCTCCCAATCCCACAGGAACTTGGTTTTGCCGATAGCCTTGGGAGCCATCACCGCCGCGCCGCCCGAATCCTGGATCCAGACCTTGCAGAAAATCGGGATCTTCGGGCCATTGCCCCACAGCTCCTTATACTTCTTATAGAGCGTGTTGTCGAACATCTCCGCGGCCGAGTTGTGGATCAAAGGCAGCCGTTCGAAGACCGTATTGTTCATGCTGGGGAAGTAGCGGAACACCGGCTTGTGATAGGAGCCTCTGGATATGAAAAGCGCGCTGTTCAAATAGATCGGAATGCTGGCCGATACCGGCGTCGCGGCCACCGCGCCGGCGCGCGGATTCAGCAGATCGTGAAACGGCTGGCGTGCCTCCACTTCCGTCGAGGGTATCGCGTTCTCCACTCCCCATTCCAGTTCCAGGTGATGGATCAGCACGTGAACATACGTCCACGCCACGTGCGCCTTGGATTGGCCGGGACCCTCCACGCGCAGCCGCACCTTGTACGGCGAATGCTCCACCGTCAGCAGCCCATCGGGGAATCGCGAAGCGGTGTCGATCGCGCCGTCCCATTCGGCCCGCTTGGCCGTCACTCCCGCGTTGTCGTATTCAAACTCCAGTTCGTGTTCACCCTCCAGCAGTTCGTCTCCCTCCAGTTCCCGGGTCCAGATCGGGCTGGTGTCGAAGCGGCGGAAAATCTCCAGCTTGGCTTTGGTGATGTTGAGGAAGGGATTGTAGAGGTCGTACCAGAACTTGACGCGGTCGTGCCGCGCCGGGTCCACCGTCCATACGGCGGGCGCCGGATTGAGTTGCGGTCCGGGCGCGAAGTTGAAGTTGTCCGCGCCAGCCCCGGTCGGGTTCCGCGGAGTGCTCGCGCCCGGCATGCGGTGCGAAAGCGAACCCGCCGCGCCTTTCTTAATGCGGATCTCCACCACACCATATTCCGGCACCGTGAGGCGATTGACATGGGCTAGACCGTCGCTGGTGCGCGCGACAAAAACTGTATTTGAGAATTCTGCCATTGCAGGGTCTTGTTTTTAGGGCTGGTCGTGAAACGTTTCCAAGGTGTCGCGGATGTCCGCGACGTTGCCGGTTCGGGCG
>DASZMZ010000253.1:0-7910 GCA_035551455.1 Candidatus Sulfopaludibacter sp. | reverse complement strand
GTACCTGATGGCGCACTGCCCGAACTAGTAAGAAGGAGGCAGGAGGCAGGAGTCAGGAGACAGGAGTCAGGAGACAGAAGTCAGGAGGGCGCGGCTGTATCCCGTGAGCATCCGGCTGACTTCGTCAGGCTGGCAGACACTGTCCTATTTCAAGAACGTGCCCTTTTCGAGGTCTTCGAAGGCCTTCTGCAGCTCCTGTTGGGTGTTCATCACGATGGGGCCGTACCAGGCCACCGGTTCCTGCAGCGGCTTGCCGGAGACCAGGAGGAATCGCATGCCGTCGTCGCCGGCCTGCACCTCGACTTCGTCGCCGCGATCGAAGAGAATCAGGGAGCGATTGCCGGCTTCGGTGGGCGGATTCGTATCCAGCCATTGGACTCCCTCGGTGGGCACGGCCAGCGGAGCCGATGCGTTGCAGAACTTTCCGCCGCCGGCGAACACGTAGGCAAACGCATGGCGGCTGGTTTCCACGGGCAGCGTCTTCCTGCGGCCTGGAGGCACCGACACATCGATATAAATGGGGTCGGCCGCAATGCCGTCCACCGGCCCCTTCTTTCCCCAGAACGTGCCACACACCAGACGGACGTGCGTGCCGTCGTCGTCGGTGACCTCGGGAATGTCGGTCGACTTCACTTCCTGATAGCGCGGCGAGGTCATCTTCAGCGCGGCGGGAAGATTGGCCCAGAGTTGAAAGCCGTGCATCCGGCCGGCCGCATCGCCCTTAGGCATCTCCTGATGAACGATGCCGCTGCCGGCAGTCATCCACTGGATATCGCCCGCGCCGATACTGCCGCGATTACCCATGCTGTCGCCATGTTCCACGGTGCCGGCCAGAACGTAAGTGACCGTCTCGATGCCGCGGTGCGGGTGCCAGGGGAAGCCGGCCAGATAGTCCTCCGGAATGTCATTCCGGAAATCGTCGAGCAGCAGGAAGGGGTCGAAATCCTGGGTGTTGCCAAAGCCGAAGGCCCGTCGCAAATGCACGCCCGCGCCTTCCAAGGTCGGCTTCGATTGAATCACGCGGCTCACAGGACGAAGTGACATGTGACTCCTATTATTACCGGGACCGCCGCAGTTTCAAAACTGTACCGATGCGTACAACGCCACGATGATCGTGTAAACGAGTCTGATAGACTTGTCGCACATTATGCGGCTCTGGAAATTCGCACTATCAGCAGTTCTCCTGACCTCTGCCTCCGACGCAGCGGTCGTCACGTTGGGCACCAGCAATCAACCCTTCGTCCTGACTGGAACAGGCATCAACGCATCGGGATCCGGAACCGCTCGCATGACCTTGGGAAGCTGCACCTACGATGGCACGAATACCACCTGTGTTCTGTCGGGACCCTATACAGGACTTGGCAATGGCGGAGTCTACAAGTTCACCGCAGTTTATCCCGGCAACGGCCCTTCGCCTCTGTCCGCCATCACTACGCCGCCCAGCAGCGATTCGTTTACGCTGAGCGTGACGGCGGGGAGCTTCGCCTTTACCCTGACTCCGACCGATGGCAAGGAGACGCAATTCTACGATCTGAGCGGATTCATCCGATATGGCGCGAGCGCCACCTGTTCGGGCGTCAGTACCTGCGGAGTTGGCGCTGTGAGCCAAAGCCAGGGCGGCGTGATTACGGGCGTGGTAACGGGCCAGTGGGACACGACGCCGGTAGTCAACGCCGTGATTTCGGCGAGCGCATTCGGGTCGTTCAGCGCCATCTCACCGGCCACGTGGATCGAGATCTACGGCACCAATCTGGCGACCGTCTTCAGCCAGACCTGGGCGGGCGGCGATTTCAATGGCAATAATGCACCTTCGGCGATCGGCGGAACCACGGTGACCGTGGCGGGCAAGCCGGGATTTATCGACTACGTCAGCCCGCACCAGGTGAACGTGCAAGTTCCTTCGGGTATACCGACCGGCAAGCAGACGCTGGTGGTGACCACACTGGGCGGTCCGAGCATTGGGACATCACTCACCGTCAACATCGCAGAGCCGGGCCTTCTGGCGCCGGCGGCGTTTAATTTCGGTAAGGGTCAATACGTGGTGGCGCTATTCTCCAACCTGGTCACTTATGCGCTGCCGCCGGGAGTCACTAATGCCGTGCCGACTGCGCGGGCCAAGCCGGGCGACACGATCGTGCTCTATGGCGTGGGCTTCGGGACAGTGACTCCCAATATCGACGCTGGAATTATTGTGACTCAGAGCAACGCGCTGAACGGCATCCAGTTCACCATCGGAGGCGTTCCCGCCACGGTGCAGTTTGCCGGACTCGCGGGCGGTTACTTGGGACTCTACCAGTTCAACGTGGTGGTCCCGGCGAACTTACCGGCCAACGACGCCACGCCGATCACATTTACGTTGAATGGAGCACCGGCGTTGCAGACATTGGTGCTGCCTATCGGTAATTAGAGCGCGCAAGGCGACGCGCTGAGTCCCGCGGATTTATCATCGGGAAAGCGATGAGCGGATTGTTTCAAGATCTGCGCTACGGCCTTCGCGTGTTGGGCAGGAACCCCGGCTTCGCGACCGTGGCGGTACTGACGCTGGCGTTGGGCATCGGCGCGAATACGGCGATTTTCAGCCTGGTCGATGCCGTCCTGCTGCGACCGTTGCCGTATCCCAATCCCGACCAGTTGGTGGGACTCGGCCAATGGCGCAATCAAAAGGGACAAGGCTACATACAGACCGGCGTTTCGGCGCCGAATATTGTGGACATCGCCAAGAGCGGCGCATTCCAGTATGTGGCCTACTATCGGGGCGCGGGATTTAATCTCACCGAAGGCGACCGTCCCGAAAGCGTGAACGGCATCAAGGCTTCGGAAAACATGCTGCCGATGTTCGGCGTTCCGCCGATGATGGGCCGCTTTTTCTCAGCGGAGGAGACCGAGACCGGCCACGATCAGGTGGCGGTGATCGGCCACCGGCTCTGGCAGGTGCGCTACGGCTCAGACCCGGCCATCCTGGGCAAGACCATTCAGCTAGACCAGAAAGCCTACACGATTGTGGGTGTGATGCCGGCTTCGTTCCGCTTCACGTGGGACCAGGAGATGGACGTCTTCGTGCCGCTCGCGCTCACGCCTGACGAACGCAGCGAGGCGGGACGCGGCACCTCTCGCGACCTGGAAACACAGGCGCGCCTTCGCCCCGGCCTCAGTATTCCGCAAGCGCAGGCCGCCATGGATACGCTGGCCGCATCGCTGGCTCGCGAGCATCCGGCCGCCGATGAGGGCTGGGGGATCAAGGTCGAGCCGCTGCATGCCGCCTATCATCGAAACTTGCAGACGCCGCTGTTGATCATGCTGGGCGCGGTAATGTTCGTGCTGCTGATTGCCTGCGTGAACGTGGCCAACCTGCTGCTGGCGCGCGCCACTGCCCGCAAGCGCGAGGTGGCGATCCGCACCGCGATGGGCGCCACGCGCGGGCGGCTCACGCAACAGCTATTGACGGAAAGCCTGCTGCTGGCAAGTTGTGGCGGAGTGCTGGGTCTGCTGCTGGCCTATGCCGGAGACCGCCTGCTCACGGTCTCCATGGCGAGCTTCGACTTCAGGCTGCCCAACGCACAGATCATCGATGTCGACTGGCGGGTGATGGTGTTCGGCCTGGCGATCACGCTGGCGACGGGCGCGATTTTCGGGCTCGCGCCCGCCTGGTCGAGGTCCCACACCGGCTTGAGCGAGTCGCTGAAAGAGGGTGGTCTTCGCGCCACTGCCGATGCCGGCCGGCGGCGGCTGCGCAACGGATTGGTGGTTTGTGAGATGGCGCTGGCGCTGGTCCTGCTCACTGGCGCCGGGCTGCTGGTGCGGACCTTTATTGAGCTGGCGAATGTCGACCTGGGCATCGATCCCACCAACGTCATCACCATGGGACTCCAGCTGCCGGTCTACAAATATTCGTCGCCCACGCAGCGGGCCGGCTTTTTCCGCGATGCCATGCAGAAAATCGAGAGCACGGCCGGCGTGAAGTTCGCGGGCGCGAAAGGCGGCGGCGGGAATGTTTTCTTTCAACCGCAGGGCCAGCCGCCGGCGGCACCGGGACAGGAGCCAACGGCCAGCCTCAAGATTGTAACTCCCGATTTTCTACAGGCGATGGGAACCCCCCTGGTGTCGGGACGCCAGTTCACCGACGCTGATAACGAAGGCGCGCTGCCGGTGGCCCTCATCAGTGAGACCGTGGCCCACCGCTACTGGCCGCACTCCGACCCGCTGGGCAGCCACATCACCCTGCTGGCCCGCGTCTACTCGGGAACCAATGCGGGCGCACCGCGGCCGCTGGAAATTGTCGGCACAGCCAAAGATGTGCGCAATCAAGACCTGTGGCGGCCGGAAGCTGCCGTATATGTGCCCTTCGCGCAGAACCCGACGGCCGGGGCAATGGTGGCGGTGCGGACGGCGGTGCCGCCCACCAGCGTAGTGAGCGGTATTCGCGATGCCGTGTTGTCGCTCGACAAGGAACAGCCGGTGAACCGCATACGGACGATGAGCCAAATCGTGTCCGAGACCTATGGCGCCATCCGTTTCCCCATGGCTCTGCTCTGGACCTTCTCGGCGCTGGCCCTGGTGCTTTCCGCGGTGGGCATCTTCGGCGTCATGTCGTACACGGTGAGCCGGCGGACCCAGGAAATCGCGATCAGGATGGCACTGGGAGCGAGTCGTCGCGAGGTGCTGGGGTTGGTGTTTCGGGAAGGGCTCGGGGTGACCGCGCTCGGCATCGTGCTGGGATTGGCGGGCGGACTGTTGGTGAGCCGCGTGATGGCCGGCTACGTTTACGGCATCACGTCCACTGACCCGCTCACTTTCACGGCGGCGGCTGCTTTGCTGGCGGTGGTGGCCCTGCTGGCAAGCTACATTCCCGCCGCCCGCGCGGCGCGAGTCGACCCGATGACGGCCTTACGCTGCGAGTAAGGCGAGTCCAGCAGGTCCGCCACGTTATAATCTTCGTGAATGCTCGAGATTCGCCATTCTGTTTGCGCCCTGGACTGTCCGGACTGCTGTTCGCTCACCCTGACCGTGGAGGACGGGCGCGCGACTAAGCTTCGGGGAGACGCGCAGCATCCGATTACCCGGGGATTTCTGTGCGGCAAAGTGGCGCAATACCTCGAGCGGGAATATTCACCGGGACGCCTGCTGTACCCGCAGCGACGTATTGGCGCCAAGGGCGAGGGCCGCTTCGAGCGCATCACCTGGGACGAGGCATTGGACACGATCGCCGGCCGGCTGGGCGAAATCGCGGCGGAATTCGGACCCGAATCCGTACTGCCCTACAGCTACGCCGGCACCATGGGACTGCTCAACGGCGAGGGCATGGACCGGCGCTTCTTCCACCGCCTGGGCGCGTCGAGATTGGATCGCACCATCTGTTCCGCCGCCGGTATGACCGGCATGACGCAGGCGCTCGGCATCCGCTACGCCACCGAGCCGGAGCAGTTCCGCCACTCGAAACTCATTCTGGCGTGGGGCGCGAATGTCCTCGGCACCAACGTGCACCTGTGGCCCTTCATCATGGAGGCGCGGCGCAATGGGGCACGCTTCTACACGATCGATCCGCGCCGCAACCGGACCGGAGCCGCCGCCGACAAGCACTTCTTCATCAATCCGGGCAGCGATACGGCGCTGGCCCTCGCGATGATGCACGTCATCATCGGCGAGAATCTGTACGACGCCGATTACGTGGAGCGGCACACCGATGGTTTCGACGGACTGTGCGAGCGCGTCCGCGAGTGGACGCCGCAGCATGCCGCCGAGTTGACCGGCCTGGCTGTGGAAGAGATCGTCAGCCTGGCGCGCGAGTATGCCACCACGCGGCCGGCCGTGATCCGCCTGAATTACGGGTTGCAGCGAAGCGAGCGCGGGGCCATGGCGGTCCGCACCATCGCGCTGCTGCCGGCGCTGATTGGCTCGTGGAAAGAGGTGGGCGGCGGCGTCCAACTTTCCACGTCGCAGGCGTTCCAGCTCAATCGTGCGGGAATCGTGCGCGCCGAACTGCAGCAGAAAGCGCTCGGCCGCGAAGCCCGCCTCGTCAATATGACGGAGCTCGGCGGCGCGCTCACCACATTGGATCCGCCGGTGAAGGCCCTGGTGGTTTACAATTCGAACCCCGCGGCCATCGCCCCCAATCAGAACGCCGTGCAGCGCGGACTGAAGCGCGCGGACCTCTTCACTGTCGTGCTGGAGCAATTTCAGAACGATACCGCCGATTACGCCGACATCCTGCTGCCCTCCACCACCTTCCTGGAACACACCGATCTCTACTTCGCGTACGGCCACTACTATCTTCAGTTAGCGCGTCCCGCGCTGGCGGCTCCCGGCGAGGCGCGCAGCAACGTGGAAGTCTTCCGCCAACTGGCCCATCGCATGGGCTTCGACGACCCTTGTTTCGACGACTCGGAAGACGACATGGTGCGCACGCTGCTGGATTCGCCGCATCCTTTCTTAGAGGGGATCACTCTGGAGCAGCTCGACCGCGAACATTTCGTCCGTCTGAAGGTGTCCGCCGACGGCGCGCCGTTCCTGCCGTTTGCCGAAGGCGGCTTCGGAACACCCGACGGTAAGTGCCATTTCAACGCTGAGAGCCTGGACTATACGCCGCCCGTGGAATCGCGTCACGGTGACCCGGAACTGCGTCGGAAGTATCCGCTGGAATTGATCTCGGCGAAGAACGACGACAGCATGAATTCGACGTTCGGCCAACGCGATGGCGTAGACCGGTCCACCGCCGAATTGCATTTGCATGCCGATGACGCGGCCTTCCGCGGCATTGGGGCGGGCGACCCGGTGCGGATCTACAATGCGCGCGGATCTTGCGTGCTGGCCGCGGTGGTGGACGAGACGGTGCGGCCCGGTGTGGTCTCGGCGCCCTCCGTCCGCTGGGGCAAGCGCGCGCCCGACCGTCGCAATATCAACGTGCTGACCAGCGAACGGCTCACCGATAGCGGCGGCGGACCCACATTTTACAGTTGCCTTGTGCAAGTGGAAAGAATCGGAGACTAAACAGAATGAAACTCGCACTGCTGGTGGCCCTGGCCCTCGTGCCGCTGGGCTGCAAGCAACCCAAGAAGGTGCAGGTGCAGCAGACCGTGGAGGAATCGCCGCGCATGGCGTCGGCGGTCCGCATGGGAGATCCCAAGCTGGAGACACAACTGGTGTCCGGCTTCTACGGCATCGAAGGCAACGCGTGGCGATGGGTGGCGAAGCAGTTCACCGTCGTGCTGCGGCCTCCCTTTGGCGCTTCGCAGCGGGGCGCCACGCTGCAGTTGAGCCTCACCGTGCCCGACCCGGTGATCAATAAGCTGAAGACCATCTCGCTGAGCGCGTCGGTGGATGGCAGTCCGCTGCCTCCGGAGACCTACACGCAGGCGGGACCCTACGTATATAAGCGCGATGTGCCGGCCAGCCTGCTCACGGCCGATTCGGTGAAGGTGGATTTCCAGCTTGATAAAGCCATGCCGCCGACAGATCAGGACAAGCGGGAATTGGGCGTGGTGGTGAATTCGGTCTCGCTGGAAGCGAAGTGAAGCAGCGGCCATCTCCCGCGACAATCGCCTGGTGGGTGGCGCCTTGCCTGCTTTGCCTGGTCCTGCACTGGCTGGGTTTTCTCTCGTGGTTCCGCGCCGACGATTTCGCCTGGCTCGGGCTCACTCCGCGCGTCCACGGCTTCCACGATCTGCTGATCGCCCTGTTCGAACCTCGCGCACAGGGCACCATACGGCCATGGAGCGAACGCGCCTTCTTCATGGCTGGATATGGTCTGTTCGGGCTAAACGTGCTGCCCTACCGCATCGTCATCTTCGCCACGCAGTTCGGGGCGCTGGGGCTGATGGCGTGGATCGCGCGGCGTCTCACCGGGAGTCCCGCGGCCGGCTTCCTGGCGGCGCTGCTGTGGATCGTGAACAGCTCCACGATGGAGCCGCTCGGCT
>DASZMZ010000252.1:0-28055 GCA_035551455.1 Candidatus Sulfopaludibacter sp. | reverse complement strand
CTGGCGCCGTATCCCACTACGGCCTTCTTGTGCTTGGCTTCCTGAATTCCGTCCTGCCAGCGCACCGTATCGGTGGGCCACGTGCCCACATGCTGATAGTGCATCAGCATCACGTCGAAGTAGTCCGTGTTGGCCAGCTTGCGCAGTTCGTCGATCTTCTCCTGCGGATCCACTCCCGGCCGCGTCGTCACCTTGGACATCAGCCGGTAGGAGTCGCGCGGAATGCCCTTGAGCGCGATGCCGAGCATGCGGTGCATATCGCCGTAAGTCTCCGACGTTTCGAAGAAGCGGATACCGTTGTCGTACGCATGGCGCACCAGGCGATTGAAGCCGTCCTGCCCCAGGTCGCGCTGCACCTGCCCGCTCATGGTGCCGGTGCCGAAGGCCAGGCGCGTCACCCTCACGCCGCTCTTACCCAGCGTCACCCAGTCCGTGGCCGCGCCGCGCGCCGCCCGCAGTGGCAAGCCTCCGGTGCCCGCCAGGAAACCCGCGGCCAGTCCGGTCTTCAGGAAATTACGTCGGGAGCATTGAGACATGGTTTCGCCTCCAGTCGGCCCCATCCTATCACGATCCTCCCCTACTGAGAGTGCATCAGGAAGCCGATATCGTTCACCTTATAACGTACTTTTCCGTCCTTACTGCTGGTGGCCGCCACCTTGCCAGAGCGCACCGCCTCGAAGGCCGCCGCCAGATCCGTCAGCACCGAAGGCGGTTCCACCGGCACGTTGTGCGCGCCCAGCACCATCTTGAGCTGTGGCGCCAGCGCCGCCAGGCGGCGCACCGACGCCGCATAGGCGGCCAGGTCGGTCTCCGGGGCGAACAGGTAGATGTTGCCGCGATAGTAGGTGTCGCCGGTGAACACGAGGCCCCGCTCGCGATCCAGCAGCGAGATGGCGTCGGGCGTATGGCCGGGTGTAGCCAGAACCTCGATCGTCCGTCCGCCCAGGTCGATGCGATCCCCGTCCTTGCGATACCCCGCGATTTTCCACGGCTTCGTGACGTACGCCTTGGGGTCGAAGCCCTTCGGCAGGTCGCCGCAAATCTCGCCCGGAGCGATCTCGCCCTGCGCCTGCTCGCGCGAACCTTTGGCGTTGGTCCGCGTGAAATCCGTGTCCGTGCCCCAGACGCGGTCGAACTGCCAGTTGCCGCCCACGTGATCGGCGTGCGTGTGCGAGTTCATTACCGACACCGGCAGTTTCGTCAGTTCAGCGGTCACCTTGCGGATGTCGCTGATGCCCATGCCGCTGTCGAACAGCAGCGCCTCACGGCTGCCCACAATCAGGTACCCGATCGTCTCCTCGGACTGGTGCGGCTCCAGAATTGCGAAGACGCCGGGCGTCACGTCGTAGACTTCAAACCACGGATCGCTCACCGCCACGCGATGCAGGCTCTTGACCTCCGGACGCGGCAGTGCCCGGCACCATGCGGGCAGTGGCGATTGGCCGAACAATGCCGGAATCATCAGGAATGCGCATGCCAGCCGCACGTTACTGTTGACCGCCCAACTCGGAGAGCGCCGTCTTTTCGCGCTGCAGGTACGGCACGCCCTTCTCCATCCAATCGGGCGCCGGAGCGCCTTTCAGGAAGTGATCGAAGTACTGCTGCAGGCGGATTGTGTAGTCCTTCTGGTCGGCGCGATTGCGCAAGCCGTGCGGCTGTCCGTTGTAGTTGAACATCCAGACTTCCTTGCCCAGGCGGCGCAGCGCCAGGAAGAACTCGATGCCCTGATACCATGGCACCGCGTCGTCGCCGTCGTTCTGCAGGATCATCACCGGGGTCTGCACGCGGTCCGCCCAAAAGATCGGCGAGTTCTCAATGAAGCGCGTGGGATATTCCCAGATCGACCCGCCGATCCGGCTCTGCGTGTGCTCGTACTGGAACTGGCGCGGCAGTCCCGTGCCCCAGCGGATACCGTCGTACGCCGCGATCATGTCCACCACCGGGGCGCCCGCCGCCACAGCCTTGAAGCGCTTGGTCTGCGTCACCATGTAGGCGATCTGGTAACCGCCCCAGCTATGGCCCTGAATGCCGATGGCGTCTTCGTTCACAATGCCCTGGTCCACCACGGCTTGAATCGCCGGCAGCACGCACTTAAGCGCGCTCTGTCCCGGATACCCGGTGGTGTACACGATGTCCGGAGTCAGCACCAGATAGCCGTTGCTCACGTAGTAGCTGATGTTGATGTTGGTGCCCGGCGCGGGATTCACGAAGCGATTGCCGTTCTGCGAGAGCTTCTCGTAGATGTAGACCATCATCGGGTACTTCTTGTGCGCATCGAAATTCTCCGGCTTGTAGAGCGCCGCTTCGAGCGCCACGCCGTCGCTATTCTTGAATTTCACCAGGTCGCTCGTGCCCCACGATAGCTGAGCCTTCTGCGGATTCACATTGCTCACCTTGCGCAGTTCCTTGAACGTGCCGTCGGTGGTGACCATGTCGGGGAATTCGTTGAAGGTCTGCTCGGTGAGCAGATAGACGTCGGCGTCCTTGGCCTTCACCGGCACGGAGAGATTTTTGGACGACATCACCAGTTGCTTCGGCTCGCCGCCGGCCAGCGACGCGCGGAAGAATCCGGTCTGCCACGTTTTGGCCCCCTGCGCATGCACCAGCAGCGGTTTCGTCGGATCGATCCAGCGCTCGCGCGCTTCGGCTTCGGTGCGGACGTAGCGCATTTCGAGGCCGTGCTGACGGCCGTATCCAGCGGTGAGATTTTTGGCGCCGCTGCCGTCGGGCGCGATGCTCCAGATATCGTAATGGTCGTAGAGCAGCACGGCTTTGCCGTCCTTCGTCCAGCCGGCATTGCCGTAGGATCCGGGAGTGCTCGGCGTGTCCGTGTCCTCGTTCCAGAATTTCACGGGCAGAGTGGCCGTCAGGTTCACCGCCTTGCCTTCGGGCACCGAGATGGTGTTCCAATCCTTGCCATCGAAGCTCAGCAGATACTTGCCGTTGGGCGACCAGGTGACGGCCCCCCGCGATTTCGAACTCACCAGCTTGCGCGTGCCCGTGGTCGAATCGACTACGTAGTGGTCGGTATAGCCGGGGTCGTAATCGGCGGCTTTGCGATAGGCGCGGTCGTCGCTGCCGAGAATCCATTGCGCGTTTTCCGAGGCCGTCACCGTCTCGAGTTCGGTGTCCGCGAGTTGCACCACCCTGCGATCGGGAATGGAGTAGATGGCCGTGAAGGTGCGGTCGCGGTCGCGCGCGGCGTGCACTTTCTGGATGGGCTGGATGTAGTCGTCCTTATAAGACCAGAGGTCGACCACCGCCTTCTCCTCAGTCGAGTCGGTGTCCTCGGCCTTCTTCTCGGGCTCCGGCGGCGGCGCGGTGGCAAAGAAAATGTGCGAGCCGTCGCGCGAGAAGCTCATCGCGCCCTTGTCGGTGATCACCAGCCCTTTGCGCAAGCCGGCGGCGTCGGAAGACGCCAACTCGGCGGCGGCGGGCGATTGGCGATCCCACCGATAGAGTTTCCATTTCGGCTGCTTGGCATCGGGATCGTCCTTGGAACTGAGGAAGGCCAGTTCGGTCTGCTTCTCGTCCCAGGTCAGTTTGAGATATTTGCCCTTGCCGCTGAGCAGCGCCGCTGCCGCCTCGGCCGATCCGGGCTTCACCAGGAAGACGCCGTTCCTGGCCGCATCGCGCGCCGAGACAGCGTACACAATCTGCTTCCCGTCTTCCGTGAAAGTGAACTCGGCCACGTCGCTGTAGGTGTGCTCGCTGCCATCGGTCAGGCTGCGCACTACCAGGTCCGTACCGAACTCCGGCCGCGCTCCGCGTCCTCCGCCTGCCGCGCCGCCGCCGCGTCCACCGCGACCGGCCTGCTGATCGGCAGAGTCACCGTCGGGTTTGGCCGCCGCCGCGCGACCCGCCGCTCCCTCGGGCGCGTCCTTCAAATAGGCCACGAACGCCGACGCCTTCTCCGCCAGCGCAAATCGCTTCACGCGCTCGACTCGAGCCGTCTGGCCGGAGGCCAGGTTGACGATCACCATCCCGTCCTTCGGCATCTGGTCCGCCGTCTTCTTTTCCTTCTTCGCCTTGTCGGTGTCCGCCTTGGAGGGGAAGGTGGAGAAGACCACCGTGTGGCTGTCCGACGAGAAGGTGATGGTGGCGCCGCGCGCTTCCGGAGGCGGACCTTCCTCCGGGACTGCCGCCGCTGCCGGCGCGGGCCGCGCGCCTGCCGGATATCGCGTCTCCTGCCCGGTGGTCAGGTTGCGAACGATCACCTCGCCATCGCCTTCCTGAGGGAAGACCGCGTAGGCGAGAAATTTGCCGTCGGCCGACAGATGCTGACTCGCGATGGTGCGCCAGCCGTCGTAATCGTGGTGGTTGAGAGGCCGCTTGGCAGGTTGTGCCAGCGCGCAGGAAATGAGCAGAGTGGCGGAGAGAAAGCGGTGCAACATGATCCTGGTATTCTATCCTGGATACATGTCACTCAGAGAACGCATGCGGGGTGTTTTGGGCTTTCCGGTTACGCCATTCAAGGCCGATCTCTCGCTGGATCTCGACGGACTGGCGCGCAATGTGGACCAGATGGCGCGCTATCCGTTCTGCGCGATGGTGGCCGCGGGCGGTACCGGCGAAGTCTATTCGCTCACTCCCGCTGAAGTGGAAGACGTGGTCCGCGTGACTGTGCAGGCGGCTGCCGGACGCATGCCCGTGGTCGCCGGCACGGGCTTCAATGGACCGCTCGGCGCAGACATCGCCCGCCGTTCGGAAAAGGCGGGCGCTGAGTGCATCCTCGCGCTGCCGCCGTACTATTCCAACGCGCCGTTTGAGGGCGTCATCGCATACTACCAGCAGATTGGCGCAGCCTCGGGACTGCCGCTCATGGTGTACAGCCGCGATTGGGCCGTCTTCACTCCCGGCATGGTATCGCGCCTTGCCGACGCGGTCCCCACGCTCACCTTCTGGAAGGATGGGCAGGGCGATGCACGCAAATATCAGCGCATCATGCAGAGCGTGGGCGACCGCCTTGCCTGGCTCGGCGGCCTCGGCGACGATTGCGTCCCGGCCTACTTCGCCGTCGGCGTACAGGCGTACACGTCCAGCATCTCCAATATCGCTCCGCGCGTTTCGCTGGAGTTGGCTGAGGCGGGGATGGCTCGCGACTTCGCGCGGCTCGACGTCCTGATGAGGAAGTATGTCCATCCGCTTTACGCGTTGCGCGAGCGTGTGAAAGGGTACGAGGTTTCGGCCATGAAGGCGGCCATGGAAATCCTGGGAATGGCTGCCGGTCCTGTCCGCCCGCCCCTCAGCAACTGCGCGGAGAAGGATATTGCCGACCTGCGGGTGCTCATGGAATCGTACGCCGAGATGATCGGGTAGCGGGGCAGGATTTTCCGGCGCGCAACGTGATAGTATCTGGCCATAATGCTGATTACTGCAGCAATCCTGGCGATATTTGTTTATGGGATGATCGCGGCCATGTTGGGCACGATCCTGCCCGATATCTCGCAGCGTTTTTCCCTCACCCCAAAACAGAACGGCAACATCGCACTCTTCCAGGCCATCGGCCTCATGATCGGGTCCTTCTTCGTGGGACCGCTGATCGATCTGCAAGGTAAGCAGGTAGGTATGCTCGTGGGCCTGGGCCTTGTGGCCCTGGCTCTTCTACTCCTTCGCGGCGCGGGCGGCTACAGCTCAGTCGTAATGGCCATGCTGCTCCTGGGCATCGGTGGAGGCGTGGTGGTTACGGCCGCCAATACCTTGAATGCCGACATCCGGCCCGATAATCCCGCACTGATCAGCAACTGGCTCAATCTCTTCTTCGGTCTGGGCGGTATGGTGACGCCCCTGGTGAGCGCCAAACTGTTCGCGCGAAAGCCCAAATCCCTGGCGCTCTTCGCCGCCATTCTGGCCATTCTCGGCTTGCTGGCCAGTGTGGTGGCGCCCTTCAAACCGGCCAGCGGCAAAGTCTCCTTCCAATTCTCGGCCGTCGGCGCGCTCCTCACCGATCCCCGTCTGCTGTCGTTGGCCTTCCTGCTGTTCCTGTATGTGGCCTGCGAAGTCGGCGTCTGGAACTGGCTGGTGCGGCACCTGGTGGCGCACGGAGTACCGGAGGGCAAGGCTCTCACCATCCTTTCGCTGGGCTTCGCCTTGGGACTGCTGATCGGCCGTGTGATCGCCGGGTTGGCCCTCACGTCGGTGGATGGCAAGACGGTGCTGATCGTGGCATCTGCAATGATGGCGGTGACCACCTATTTCATGCTCAGCAGCAATAGTCCGGGCGTGGCGCAGGGCTTAGTGTTCCTGGCCGGCATCGCCATGGCGCCCGTATTCCCCACGACGCTCGGCGTTGTCGGCGCGAAATTCACCGGCGACACGGCGGCTACCGCCATCGGCATCGCCGTCACTTTCGGCTGGTTCGGATTGGCCGTCAGTTCGCCGATTATCGGCGGCATCGCCGGCAGCGACCCCAAGCGGCTGAAGAAGGCTCTGCTTCTTCTGCCGGCGGCTTCGGTAATCATGCTGCTGGTCGCGTTCACCTTGTAACATCTGGACCCGTCGGAAAACTGGTACAATCCAAGTTCGCTGACCACCATTCCACGTGCTTCGACGGGTCTTTAAAGCTTTCCAATACCGCGATTTCCGCTTAATGTGGATCGGTGCGTGCGTGTCCAGTATCGGCACCTGGATCCAAATTGTGGCCCAGGGCTGGCTCATCTACCGGCTCAGCCATTCGGCCTTTCTCCTTTCGCTGGATCAGTTTCTGAACGGGATCCCCATCTTCCTGTTCTCTCTGGTGGGCGGCGTAATCGCCGACCGGATCGACCGGCGCCACGTGCTACTGGCATCTCAATACCTGCAGATGTCTTGTGCTTTCGCGCTCACTCTCCTGGTGGGCTTCAACATCGTGCACGTGTGGCAGATTCTCTGCCTCTCCTTCGTGGCGGGCTTCGCCCAGGCTTTCGGCGGACCGGCGTATCAGGCGCTCATCCCCACCCTGGTGGACAAAGAGGACATGCCCAACGCCATCGCCCTGAACTCCATTCAGTTCAATGTGGCGGTGCTGGTGGGACCGGCGCTCGGCGGAATCGCCCTGGCCACGCTCACCGAAAAGTGGTGTTTCGGACTGAACGGCGCGTCGTTTCTCGCGCCCATTATCACCCTCACCATGATCCACTCGCGCTTCCTGCCGGCCAAGACCACCGAGAGCGTGCTCACCAGCATGAAGCAGGGAATTCAATTCATCCGCCGGCAGGATTCGATGACCGCGCTGATGGTGCTGGCCTTCTGCATGACCGCGCTCAGCATGCCGACGCGCACCTTCTTCCCGATCTTCGTCAAGGACATTTTCCATCGCGGGCCGCAGACTTACGGCGTCCTGCTGTCGGCCATGGGCGCGGGTTCCATCATCGGGTCGCTCGGCATCGCCAGCATGGGCAACATGAAACACAAGGGCCGCGTGGCGCTGGCCATGCTCATGTGTCTGGGCGCGGGCATATCCGGATTCGCCCTGTCGCCCCGGCTTCCCCTGAGCTGCGGCATGCTGGTGCTGGCCGGAGCCGCCATGATGTGCGTGTTCGCCACGGTCAGTTCGCTGGTGCAGTTGATTGTCACCAACGAAATGCGCGGCCGCGTGATGAGCGTCTACAATTTCGCATTCCGCGGCGGCATGCCTTTCGGCAACCTGCTGGCCGGACGGCTCGTCCCTATTTACGGCGTGACCAGTGTGCTTGCCGCCAACGGGATTCTTCTGATTGCAGTCGGCCTTTATTTCCTGTTGGTGCAACGCCGGGTCGCGACTCTCTGATCTAATAAGAGCAGGATATGCTGGCACTGACCCTGGTTGCACTCATGGCCGCCGCCGCGGCTCCGTCCCCTTTGGAAACAGCTCGCGATCAACAGGATCGCGCGACCCTGGAGCGCATGCTCACGGAAAGCGCCGCCGCCGCATCCAAAGCCCCGAACGATGCCGAGGCCCAATATCGCGCCGCGCTGGCAGCCTCTTACCTGGCCGGTGTGGACGTGGAGCTTCACGAAAAGAAACCGGCTCACGATGTGGCCGATCGCGGCATCCCGTTTGCGGAAAAGGCCGTCTCCCTGAAGCCTGACAACGGCGAGTACCTGCGCGTCCTCGGAACCCTTTACGGTCAGGCTGTCTCCGACCTGATGAGCGGGCTGCGGTACGGCGCCAAGGCCAAGGATACGCTGACCAAAGCCGTCGAAAAATCGCCGAAATCGTCCATGGTTTACGTGGCGCGCGGAGTGGGCAATCTCTTCCTCCCGGCGCAGTTAGGCGGCGGACCGTCCGTGGCCATCCCCGATTTCCAGAAGGCCCTCGAACTCGATCCCAGGAATGCCGAGGCGTACGTCTACATGGGCCTCAGCCTGCGCGACGAGAAGAAAATCCCCGAAGCGCGCCAGGCGTTCACCAAGGCGCTGGAACTGAATCCGAAGCGATTGTGGGCCAAACAGCAATTGGATAAAACTCCGGCCAAATGAAGCCTCTGCCCTTGGCGGCGGTCTGTCTGGGGCTGGCGCTCCTGACTTTCTTTGGCTATCCCGGCCACACCTGGCTGCAGCAGGATACCCAAATCTACGTTCCCATTCTGGAGCATGACCGCGACCCGGCCGTGCTGCGGAACGATCTGCTGGTCCAGGATCCCCACGTCGCCTTTACGCTCTACGATGAAGTGGCTCGCGGACTGCGCGCCGTCAGCGGGCAGGGCTTTCGCGAAGTCTTACAGGCGCAACAGATCGTCACCCGCGCGCTCGCCATCTGGGGCTTTTACCTGCTGGCCACGGCCCTGGGATTGAGCAGCGGCGCTGCTCTGCTGGTAGCCGCATTCTGCGCTCTCGGCGCCACCATCACCGGGCCGCAGGTGCTGTCCTTCGAATACGAACCCACGCCGCGCGCCTTCGCCGTGCCGCTGCTGTTTTGCGCAATGGGGCTCGCCGCGCATCGCCGCTATTTGGGAGCGTCGCTCGCTGCCGCCGCGGCCTTCCTGTACCATCCGCCCACGGCGCTGCCGTTCTGGGGTCTGTTCCTGCTGCTCTGGTGGGGACGCCGCTTCCGTCTGCTGCTACTGGCGCCGCTTGCGGTCGCCGCGGTGATCCTCGCCCTTGCCGCTCATGGTGAGGGGGGACAAGCCTTCTTCGGCCAACTCACGCCGTGGCAGGAACAGCTTCAGCGGATGCGCGCGCCCTACGCCTGGATCTCCACCTGGCATGCCGCCTGGATTGTCCAATACTGCCTGCTCTGCCTCATTGGCATCGCGGCCTTCCTGCGCCTGCGCCGCAAGATGACGCTCGAAATCGAGGTGTTCCTTCTGGGGCTGCCGCTGCTCGGTATGTTGAGCATGCCGCTCTCGTGGCTCCTGCTGGAGCGCGCGAAATGGGTGCTGATGCCGCAGGTCCAGCCGCTGCGTCTGCTGCTCTTCGTCACCGTCGCCGCGCAATTCCTCAGTGCCGCCGCCGGCGCCCGCGCCGCTATGTCGCGCCGCTGGCTTCCCGCCGCAGGGTGGCTTGCGATGGCTTACCTCATCGCCACGCAGCCCGTCTTCACCGAACGGCCGCAGCCCGTCTGGCCGCCTCTCCGCGTCGCTTATCCCGCGCTGCACACCGCCGCGCTCGACCAACTCTCCGCTTGGGCGCGCGCCTCAACCCCGTCCGACGCCGTCTTCCTTTTCCCCGATGCCGGACACGGTCTGGCGTCCGGCATCTTCCGCGCCGACGCCCTGCGCGCCATCTTCGTCGATTGGAAAAGCGGAGGACAGGTGAACTACCGCAAAGATTTCGCCGAGCAGTGGTGGGCACGCTGGCAACTCGCCAAGAACGGTCCCATCGACCTGCCCCGCTACGAGGCTTTCGGCATCTCCTACATCGTGCTCAAGCCCGAGCATCGATTATTACAGCCGGCCGCCTACCAGAACGCCGCGTACGTGGTGTATGCGGTTCAGCACAGCCGCTGATTCCGCCCCTAACCTGAATGTGTCAGAATACCCCGAGAGGTTCAACATGCCTTTAGGAAAACGAGCAACTGCGGAGTTTCTGGGAACGTTCTGGCTGGTGTTCGGCGGCTGTGGCAGCGCCGTGCTGGCCGCCGCGTTCCCCAACGTGGGAATCGGACTTCTCGGTGTTGCCTTCGCCTTCGGACTGACCGTGCTCACCATGGCTTACGCCATCGGCCACATCTCCGGATGCCATCTCAATCCGGCCGTGTCGATTGGTCTGCTGGTGGGCAAACGCTTTCCCGCGTCGGATCTGCTGCCGTACATTGTGGCGCAGGTGCTCGGCGGGATGGCCGGCGCCGGTGTCCTGTACGTGATTGCCAGCGGCAAGGCCGGGTTCGATATCGCCGGAGGTCTGGCGTCGAACGGGTACGCCGCCCACTCGCCCGGCGGCTACTCCCTGACGGCTTGTCTGGTGGCCGAAATCGTCCTCACCTTCATGTTCCTCATGATTATTCTGGGCGCCACCGATGCCCGCGCGCCACAGGGCTTCGCGCCCATCGCCATTGGACTGGGACTCACGCTGATTCACCTGATCGGAATTCCGGTGACGAATCTCTCGGTGAATCCCGCGCGCAGCACCGGACCGGCGGTCTTCGTCGGCGGCTGGGCTCTCGAACAACTCTGGCTCTTTTGGGTGGCCCCGATTGTCGGAGCCGCCATCGCGGGCATCGCCTACCCCATGGTGGCCGGTGAACCCGAGCCCATGAAGAAGGCCGCAAAAGCGTAGCAGCTGAAAGCTGGGACCTACTGCTCTTCCTGCGCCCCGCCACCGCCGCCGCCGCCGTGGGCCGCGCCGCGAAATACCGCGTTGATGAACAACAGATTCAGTCCGTCCATGTAGCCTCGATAGTTCGGGTCGGCCGTAAAGCCAATCTCATTTCCGCGCCCATCGCGCTGCACTACCAGAAACGGCTTGAA
This sequence comes from Candidatus Sulfopaludibacter sp., assembly GCA_035551455.1. Classification (GTDB taxonomy): domain Bacteria; phylum Acidobacteriota; class Terriglobia; order Bryobacterales; family Bryobacteraceae; genus Sulfopaludibacter. Next base: position 17,187 of record DASZMZ010000252.1, on the reverse strand, counting down.
CGCCAGTTGCTTGCGGAATTCATCCCACGAATAGCCGCTCGCCATCACCTGGTCGGCCGACGCGTAGATCACGGCGTTGGTTCCGCGATCCACCTTGATCGGCGTATAGATCGCCGACCCGCTCACCATCGCCGTCACAGTTTCGGGCACACCCGCGGTGATCCAGTGATCCTGATCCACCTTCGCCTTTGCCAGGAATCCGTGTGCCGGCCAGGGCGCCTGCGTGTCCGGCTGAATGGCCTTTTCCATTTCCTCGGCCGACGCGTAGATCTTGCCCGGAACGCGTCCGCCGCCTCCCCCTCCTCGACCCTCGCCTGCCGCCGGAGCCGCCGCAGTTGCCGCCGCACCGCCGCGGCCTCCACGACCGCCCGCCGGTGCGCCTGCATCCGAGTTCGGAGCATTCTCCTGCGAGATCGCCATCATGTTGTTCCCAGCCATATAGCTGAGCGCCGTGCCGATGCCGATCAGCGTGCCGCCCGATTGGACCCACTCCTTCAGCCGGCGCGTGCCATTCTCGCCGAACTCCGCGGCGTACGCGCCGCCTTCCGGCAGAATGATCACCTGGAATTTACTCAGATCCGTGCCGCCCATCTGCGCCGTGCGAATCACCGTAACCGGATAGCCGAACTGCCGCTCCAGCACGAAGCGCGTCTGCCCGGCCGAGCCCGAATTGGTGGGACGATCCCACGCCATCAGAATCGCCGGATGTTTCATGTACACCACGCGCGAACTGCCGAAGTCCGGACCTTCGTCCATCCAACTGGAATCGGTGGCCACCACCTCGGCGCCCGATGCCGCCGCCAGGCGCTGTAGCGTCTCGGCCAGGTTCGCCGGATTCTCCTTCGTCATCAGAATCAGAGTGCCTTCCGGATACGCGTGGCCGCCCTGCGTAAATTTCTTGTCGGAGCTCAACACGCGCAGCCCCGCGTGCAGACTGGTGGTCAGCATCTTGGCCGCGGCCGTCGTGCCCCATGGCACCAGGTATGCGACCGGAGCTTTGCTGCCGGTTACCTTGCCGGCGGGCAAATCGCCCAACTTCACGGCTTCGAAATTACCCGCGGCCTTCTCACTCAACGCCACCGAATCCACATTGAACTGCAGCGGCAGCGACCATGCCGTCACGTCGTAAATCTCGCTGCGCTGCCGCTGTTTGCGCCGCGCCTCTTCACTCTTCAGAAACGATTCGTCCATGCTGACCTGCGGATCCAGCAGGTCGCGCACCAGACGCCGCTCCGGCTGCTCCGTAGCCACCACGTACGACCCGACCGGGTACTGCTTGCCCGCCGCCGTGAACGCCGCCGTGGCGCGCGAAACTTCCACGCCCTGCAGCACCAGCAACTGCGCCAGCCGGTCCGCGCTGGTGGTGTTCCCGCGCCGCGGAATCAGGTAGGCCTTCACCGTATCCTTGGCGCCCTCGTCGATCGCCGCCACCTGGTAGCGGTAGAACATATCCAGCAGCTTGCTGCGATTCTGCGCCGCCACCTCGCAACTGGAGACGCTGGTCACGAAATGACGGCGCACCGTCTCGCGGAACGTCACCGTAGTGTCGTCGCTCTTGCGCACCACCAGGCCGCGCGTCGAGCCGTTCTCGTACGTCATGGCCAGGCCGCCATAGTAGAACGGCCAACTGGCGCCGTACCCCGGATAAAAGGCGTCGTAATTTTCGCGTGTGAAATAGCGGAAGCCGAACTGGTCGAAATATCTCGCGTTGTTCTTGCCGAACCAGTACAGGTCGTCGTGCTGCTCTTTGGTCAGGTAGGGATTGTAGGGGTCGGATTCCGGCGTGAAGTAATACGTAGCGTCCGTTCCCATCTCGTGCAGGTCGATGAAGACCTGCGGATACCACTCCTGCAGCACCTTGACGTGGCCGATGGTTTCCGGCTGCGTGATACCCAGCCAATCGCGGTTCAGGTCGAAGAGATAGTGATTGGTGCGGCCGCCGGCCCAGCCTTCGGTATGCTCGGCGGCGGATGGATTCGGGTCGGGCTCCAGACCTTCGTTGGTTTCGTAATCGAAGATGAAGCGATTGCGGCCGTCGGGATTCTGCAGCGGACAGACGATGGTCAGCACATTCGCCATCACGTCGCCCACCATCTTGTCGTTCTTCGACGCCAGCAGGTGGTACGCCGTCACCAGCGCCGCGTCCGGCGACGAAATCTCGTTGCCGTGTACGCCATACGCCAGCCAGATGATCGCCGGCATGTTCGCCATCAGCCGCTGCGCTTCGGCCTGCTGAATTTTGCGCGGATCGTGCAGCCGCTTCATGGCCGCGCGAATCTCCGGCAGCCGCTTGATGTTGGCTTCCGACCCGATCACCGCATACACCAGTTCGCGGCCTTCCCACGACTTGCCGTAGTCGAACATCTTCATGCGATTCGGCTCCGCGGCCGCCAGCGCATTCAGGTACTTCACGATGTTGGCGTGGCTGCTGATGCGCTCGCCAAAATCGTACCCCAGCACTTTCTTCGGAGTAGGCACCGCGGCGTCGTAGGCCGCGCCGGGCCAAAACTCAAATTTCGACTGGGCGGAAAGCCCCAGCGCGATCGCCAGGAGTAGAATTGCATTTTTCATGAATTCTCAGAATACCAAGGTAACGACGGCCAGCGCCTCCGTTGTAGCAGCAGCGCGCTATATTAGGGGCGATGGACACGTTAACGGCTCTCAACGATATGACCGCCAGTCAAGCGGATCGTATGTTCGCCGCCGGAATGGCCGGCGAAATCAATGAGATCAATGATGAGGTGTCGGCGGCTTTGCTGAAGATTGTCGCTGACCCGGCCGAGTCCGAAGAACTCCGCGCGGTGGCGGCCATCTCCCTGGGTCCCGTCCTCGAACTGGTGGACCTGATGGAGCCCGAGGATGTCGATGAGGAAGCTCCCATCAGCGGGGAGGCCTTTCTGCGGATCAAGAAGACGCTGCATCGGCTCTTCGAGGACACGTCGATACCTAAAGAGGTCCGCCGCCGCATTCTGGAAGCGTCCGTTCGCTCTGAGGATGAATGGCACGACGACGCCGTGGCAGCCGCCTATCGTTCGGGCGAGCGTGACTGGGTCCTCACCGCGGTGTTTGCGATGCGCTTCGTGGGCGGCTTTGAGCGGCAGGTGCTGGAGTCTCTGAATAATCCCAATGAGGAGATTCACGTGGAGGCCATTCAGGCCGCCGGCGCGGCCGAAATGGACGCAGCCTGGCCGCATCTGCGCGTCATCATCAAGGATCGGCAAGCACCGAAGCCGCTATTGATCGCCGCAATTCTAGCCGCCGGCGAGATCGGGGGCGACGACGCAACAGAAGTCCTGGAAAAGCTGCCTCCGTCCGACGACGAAGATATTGCCGCTGCCACCGACGAAGCCCTGAGCCTGATCTACGATGAAGCGCGTGAGGAGACAGAGGACTTCTAACCTGCTCACTCCCCGTAGCTGATTTCCGTCTGCCTCGCCGAGATCGCCGAGTACGCCAGCACCGTCGCGGAGAGCAGCATCAAGCCGAAAATCGCCAGCCACGCCGGAGTCGGGTCCGCATCGATCACCATCACATTGAACGGCGGCGGCACCGGCACTTCCACCGGACAGAGATTGCGCAGATAGAAAATCACACTGATCTTCTTCAGCACCGAGGGGAGAAACGGCGTCAGATTCTCCCAAACGAAAACCACCGCTGCCGGAATCATGGGATTGCGGAAGAGGATCCCGCACGTCAGAAAGACCGCGCCGTACCCGATGCAGGCGAGGGCCGTCACCGCCATGTACCACTCAATCTGATTGAGTCCCGGGCCATGCCAGATGTAGTTCGACCAGGCCGCTCCCGCGTGCCGTCCGATCATGAAAAATGACGCGGTCACGCTCCCGACGAACAGCACCAGCGAAACCGCGAGCCCCGCCAGATACTTGCCCGCCACCAGCACTTCCCGGCGCACCGGTGTCAGGTAGTAGTAATGCAGCGTCTTCTCCAGCATCTCCGCGCGGAACAGATTGCAGAAGACTCCCACGCAACCGAAGAAGATGGCGCCGCGCAGGTAGAAGAATTGGAACATGGCGGCGAACGCCACCACGTCGTCGCCCAGACTATGGCCGTTGTTGTGCCGGCCCGGGCGGCCTTCGAACATCCAGTGCAGAAATGTGAGCGCCATCGGAGCCAGCGCCAGACAATAAATCCACCAGCCGCGTTTGGAGAGAAACGTCTTCTTCCACTCGAGCCGGAACACACCGCCGATCTGCCGCAGCCACAGCGCCATCAGACTGTCCCTCCCTCGCCACCGATCAGATACTGGTACACCGAGTTGACGTCGTCATCGGCCGGTGCCACCGATTCCACTTCGAGCGACTGTTCCAAAATGATGCGGTTCAGCATGAGGTAAAAATTGTCGGCGTCTTTCGTGCGGACCAGCAGGCCCTTGCCGCCCACCACGACTTTGGCTTCCACCACATGATCCTGCTGGAACAGGTGCGAGGCCAGCACGCTGGGCCGGTCGCACTGCACCAACACCTGCATGGGCTGCTCCTTCACTTCACTGCGCACGCCCTGAATATCGCCCTCGGCCACCACATACCCGTGACTCAACAGAATCACCTGGTCGGAAATCTTGTCCACCTCGTGCAGGATGTGGCTGGAGACGATCACGTGGCGGCCCATCTCGCCCCACTCGCGGAAAAGCGCGATGGTTTCGGCGCGCGCCATGGGGTCGAGCCCGTTGAGCGGCTCGTCCAGCACCAGCACCTGCGGATCGTGCGCGATGGATTGCGCCAGCTTCACGCGCTGCCGCATACCCTTGCTGTAAGCGCCCACCGTGCGGTGCGCCGCGCCGAACATGTTGACCTTTTGCAGCGCCGCCGTCGCGCGATCTTCGCACTCGGTATGGCTGAAGCCGTGCAATCGCAAAAAAGAATAGACGAATTGAAAGCCCGTCAGCCCTTTGGGGTAGTTGTCGAACTGCGCGCAGTAGCCCACCGCGCGGCAGAGTTGCTCGGGATGATCCGGCCGAATGCCGAGCACGCTGATTTCGCCTTGCGTGGCGTGAATCAGCCCCGTCATCAGATTCATCAGCGTGGTCTTGCCCGAGCCATTCGGACCCACCAGGCTGGTGATGCCAGGAGGTATGCTCAGGTTCACTTTGTTGATGCCCAGCACCTCGCCGTAAAATCGCGAAACGTTGGAGAACGTGATCAGCGAATTGCTCACCGCACTACCTCCGCGCCGCGAATTTTGCGCGCCAGCATGTAGAGGCAGATGCCGGCCAGGCCGAACAGCGCCGCCCAGCAGCACCAGAGCGGCAGTTCTTCGCCCTGCGTGATGCGAAAGAAAATGGCGCCGCTGGTGGTGGGATTGTTGCCCTCAAACAGCCAGACCCAGACCTGACCCACCAGGTTGCTCACCTGCAAAATGTGACCCCACTTCGTCCGCTGCACCGCGTTGACGGTAGCGCCGAAGCCGGCGGCTACGAAGAAGACTCCGAACATCAACCCGCCGGCCGCCGGTTTCCACTTCACCCAGGCCGAGAGCGCCAGCGCCATCAGCGCCAGAATCAGAATCCAGATCCACGCTCCGAAGAACATGCCGATGGCCAGGCGCTGATTGTCCACCATCCACTGCCAGCCTTCCAGATAGCCTTGCAGTCCGAACAGCAGCAGACCCGGCACCCACGTCATGAACGACATGAGAATCAGCAGTACGCTCATCTTGCCCGCCACGTACTCGACGCGCGAGAAGGGACGCGCCAGGTACAGCGACAGCGCGTTGTTGGCAAGGTCCGGCGACACCAGTCCCGGTCCGATGAAGGCGGCCAGAAACAACGCCAGCATGCTCTGCCATCCCAGCAGCGCCTGAAAGAACGTCACATTGATGGAGATGAGCCGCTGTGCGCCCTGCGCGCCCAGCAGTTGCAGCGCGCTGGAATTGTGCTGCACGTAAATGATGAGCGCGCACACCAGCGGATAGATGAAACTGCAGATGAAAAACGTGGTGAGGAACTTGGACCGGTGCAGATCTTCCAGCGCGTAGCGCGGAATCACCAGGATTCGCGACAGGCCCGAGGTCATTTTCCCGTCGTACGGCCGGTAGGTTTTCTTATAGACGGCCATCGGCGGCCTCCATGGCTTTCAGGAAAATATCTTCCAGCGAATCGCGCTTCCGGTTCAAGCGCCGGATCTGCACGTTCTGCGCGGACGCCACTTCGTAAAGCTGCCGCACATCCACGTTATCGGGAAGAATCAGCTTGAGGCGTCCCTGCGCGCCCGTGGCGGCTTCGCAGCCCATCTTCTCCACGGCCTCCACGAAGCTGCCGTTATTGGCGCCGCGTGTTTCCAGTTCCAGGAATCGGCGATTGGCGCGGCGTTCCTCTTCCAGATTGCAGAAGGCCGCCACGTTGCCGTCTTTCAAGATCAGCACCTGATCGCAGCACTCTTCCACATCGCGCAGCAGGTGCGACGACAGAATCAGATGCAGATCGCCGCGGTCGCGGATCTCCTGAATCAGTTGGATCATGCGGACGCGCGCCGGTGGATCCAGACCGTTGGTGGGCTCGTCCAGAAACAGCAGCTTGGGACCGTGGGCGATGGCCTGCGCCAGTTTCGCCGCCTGCTTCATGCCCAGCGAATAGGTGCCCAGTCCGCGATACCGCACCTCGCCCAGTCCCACATAGAAGAACGCTTCGTGGGCCCGTTCCAATGCCTGCTCGGCAGGCAGACCGGAAAGTTCCGCCATCATGCGGACCAGGTGGACGCCCGTCATCTTGGCGATGTAGGCGTCGTTTTCCGGCATATAGCCGATCAGGCCGCGGACTTCCCGGGCATGCGTGCGAATGTCGTGTCCCAGAACGCGCGCCGTGCCGGACGTCGGCGGGTGGAAGCCCAGCAGCGTGTTCATCAACGTGGACTTGCCCGCGCCGTTGGGACCCAGCAGGCCGATGGACCGGCCCGTGAGTGCCGCATTCAGTTTTTTCAGGATCACGCGCCCGGCAAGGCGCACTTCGAGATTGTCGAGCTCAATGACCGGATCCATCATTTAACATTACGGGATTTATCGCCTATGTGTTCCAGCGAATTGCCCCAGGGGAAGAACATTTCCCACCAGTCCGGCTAGGTTGCCCGTCATCAGATTCGTCAGCCCCGCGCCCAGCACGTTGTCGCCGCTCGCGATGGTCAGAGCCGTGGGATCTCCGTAGGCTGCAATCAGCGTCGGTTTCACATTGCCCAAGCCTTCCAGCATCTTCTGCTGCTGCGGGTTGCCGTTGCTGAAGGCCCCCATCAGGCCGGCAATCGGCGCCAGTGTGGTGCCCAGGTTCTCATAGAAGACCGCCGAGAAGTTGGCGTAGTGATCGCGCGGCAGCATGGAGACAAATTTGGCCGCATGCGTCACCGAAGCCCCGCTGGTCTTCACCTGCATGGCGCGCGCCACCAAAGCGCGGCTCGGTCCGCCGATGAAGTATCCGTCGGCGAACGTGTAGTGCGCTTCCATCAGAGGACCGCCATTGCCCGTGATGGCGTAGTACACCCGCCCGTCCACCGTTTCCTGCGACGTGTGCCATGCCTCCGCGCCCGTCTTGCCGGACGCCTGATTGAGCGCGTCCACGCCCTTCTGCAGCGCGGCCTGAACTTTGGCCGGGTCGTAAACTTCCGCCACCAGTTTCCACGAGGGCACCGGCATCAGCGGACCATCGATGGCGAAGGTGAATTCGCCGCCCAGGCTGGCTGCCAGTTCCGCCTGCAATGCCGTGCCGTTGTTGCCCAGTTCCGACGTTTTGCGATTGACCACGCCGCCCAGAGCGTCCACAATCGCGCCCGGATTGTTGACTACAAACGACGCCACCAGCGTGGCGTCCGGCGAAACGTAGTCCAACGACCCCATGGGCGCCGGCGCTGCCAGGAATGCGGCCATCCCGGCCCGCGATTTGTCGAAGGCCAGCGAGGCTCGCGCCTCCATCTTGTGATCCACTTCCTTCTGCTCGGCGATCAGATACCGCGCGCCTTCCAGCATGGGTCCCGTCTGTCCGCCGGAAATGGCCGAGATGTCGGCCGCCAGCAGCAGTCCCGCTCCCCGCTTGTAGGCCTCGGCGATGCGCGCATAGAACGGCGTTCCCTGGAACCCGCCCGTGCCCGCTTGCAATCCCGCCGCCACCTGTTGCACTGTGCGCGGCTCCGGTCCGAACGCCGTCAGTCCGCCCACAGTTTGCAGCGACACCGGCAGCCCCTGCTTCTTCAGGAAGGCTTCGAAACCGTCGCGCTTCACTTCGGCCACGAATACCGGAGGCTGCGGCTTTCCGTCCGCGCCCACCTGCGCCGTCATCACAATCTCATCGCCCAGATACTCGCCAGCCGCGCGCAGTTTGTCGATCACTAACGAAAGCTGCGAAGCATCGCCGGCTACCCCGCGCAATTCGGGATTCTCCACCAACTTCTGGCGGAATACCGATTCCGCATTGCCCAGATATTGAGCCAGATTTGGAATGGCGACGTACAGCACGGTGGACGCCGGGAGCTTGCCCAGGATCTTGCTGGAATAGCGCAGGTCCGGCAGTTCGATTTGGTCGATGCCGCTCCGCACCGCCGCCAACTGCTGCAGCAGGGAATAGTACCGGTCGCGATCGCGGCTCCAGGAGATATCTTCCTTCACCGATTCCGGCGACAGGTCCGGACTGCTCACCGTCTGATCGCCCGGATGCAGAATCTTGTCCTGACTGTTCTGCGTCACGTGGACCTCGCCCTGCACCACGGATACCCGCGACCCCTTCACGCCCGAGCTCACGCCGAAAATCGTGCCGGTCACCGCCACGCGGTAATCGGCCGTATCCACGTACAGGTGCCCGGTCTTGCGCTTGGCCGCTTGGATGATGATGCTGCCCGCGTCCAGCCGGACCGTCAGGTCGCTGGCCGTTTGAGAAGTCGTGAAGCCCGAGCGCTCCTTCAGTTCCAGCAGCGACCCGTCGCGCAATTGCAGTACGGCGGCCGAATCCTTGGCCGTCCGGATCTCCACGCCATCCGGCAACTCCTGCCCCTGAGCCAGCGGCACGATTCCGGCTGAGGTCAACTCGAACAGGCTGCCGTTCACGGTCTGCACGATGGCGCGTCCCGATGGCGTGCCGAATTGATCCCTCAACACCCATACCGAAAGTCCGGCGGCGGCCACTACAGCGGCTGCGGTTGCCCAGCGGACCGTGTAGTTCACCTGCCGCGGTTTCCGCGGCGCGGCCATTTCCGTCACGCGGCCTTCGTACACGCGGCGGCATGCCACGCATTCGTGCAGGTGGTCCTTCAGCAGCAGGGAACGGGCGTCGGTCAGCCGGCCGGCACGGTAATCGGGAATCAGCGCCTGAAAATCATGGCAATTGCGGATGTGTTCCACCGGGCCGGCTTCGGCTGCCTGTGCCAGACGGGCCCACACCCGGGCCGCCGCTGCTTCCACCACCGCGGGATCCACTGCCTCATCGCGGATTTCCGACATCGCCTGCTCCAACTCGGGATCGTTGAAATTCTTTTCGGGGGTCATGCCACTCCTCCCAGATACGCACGGTATTCTTTTTCCAGCCGGTCGCGGGTGCGGGATAACGTCACCGCCACGGTGCCCGGCGTGGTGTTCAACAACTGCGCGATTTCGGGATTGTCCTTGCCTTCGAAGAACCGCAGGGTGAACATGGCGGCGATCCGCGGATTCAAACGCGCCAGCGCGCCCCTCAGCCACTCCCGGATCTCGCCCGATGCGTGCAGGCGATCCGGATTGCGGTGCGCCGGTTCAGCCAGTACCGGTTCCAGTTCATCCATGGGAATGTTGCGGATGTTCTGGCGTTGCCGCACCAGGTCCAACGCCGCATTCACGGCCGCCCGGTGCAGAAAACTGGACATGTTGGTTATCGGTTCGGCGCCCGAATCCCGTTTCAACATGCGCAGGAAAACCGTCTGCAAGACATCTTCGGCATCGCCTGCGTTTCCGGTGATCCGGTATGCCGCCCGGAAAACCAATGCGTGATTTTCACGGAAGACCCGTTCCAAATCCGCACTGGTGAGATTGGCCGGTTCCATCGGTGCAGCCATGAGCGCTTTCATCCTATCAGCTCTTCACACAAGGGACGGACCGGGTCCGGCGAAATTAGCAGGATTACCGGCAAAACAGGCAAAACTGTATAGGAATGAGAAAGTTAGGACCAGAAATGGCCGCCGGACGTCCCGGCCTGACTAGGTTGGTACTAATTTCCTAATAAAAAAGCCCCACGCCAGGGCGGCGTGGAGCTAAAGTTCTACAACAATCTGTCTCGGAGGATGACAGACCGGTAACGATATTATCAGGCGCTTACCGGTAAATCAATCGAAAACTCGGTGAAATCCCTGGAAAGCGGGGGTTATGTCAGTTCCTCCATTACCATATCCAGTACTGCCTGGGGGGGACGTACCTTAGTCTCAGGTAGTGTCGCAACCGGCTCTTCACACATATTCAACTGCTCTACGAACGTGGGTTTCTGTGTGTTTACATAGAGTACCCCCGTTAGTACTTCGCCTTTTGTCTCCGCTTCGTCCAATGCCTTCAGCGCGGAGAACCGGCTGGTGGGATCGTAATCGCGAGATACTTTGCGGATCCGTAGGTGCGAGCCGTCATGCATCTGCACGTCCATGGACTCGCCTTCGGGGATTTCCACCGAAATCTCCTCGAAGAACGGCACGAAGTCCAATTCATGCAACACCGTTTCGTGATCCTTCATGTATCCATAGCTCTTAGTGGAGCCGGCATGGTCATTGAAGGTCACACACGGAGAGATCACATCGATCACGCTGAGGCCATTGTGCGCGATGGATGCCTTTATGATCGCCTGAAGCTGTCGCTTGTCTCCGCTAAATGTCCGAGCCACGAACGTAGCGCCCCACTGCAGCGCCAGCGCGCAGCAGTCGAACGGCGGAAGTTCGTTCGGCGCTCCCGTCTTAGCCGTCGACCCCACGTCCGCCGTGGCCGAGAACTGACCCTTCGTGAGTCCGTAAACGCCATTGTTCTCAATGACGTAGATCAGCGGCATGTTGCGGCGCACCATGTGCATGAACTGGCCGATTCCGATCGACGCCGTGTCGCCGTCCCCGGTGACGCCCAGACCCAACATGGTGCGATTGGCCAGCAGCGCGCCCGTGGCAATCGCCGGCATTCTGCCGTGCACGCCATTGAAACCGTGCGACATCCCCAGAAAGTACGCCGGCGACTTGGAAGAGCAGCCGATCCCCGAGAACTTAGCCACCTTATACGGCTCTACCCCGAGCTCGTAGAAGCACTCCACAATCCGCTCGGAAACCGAGTTATGGCCGCAGCCCGCACACAGCGTCGTCTTGCTGCCCTTATAGTTCAGAACCTCCAGCCCCAGGCGATTGACCTTTTTGGGCGGAGGCGTAACAGTCGTGCTCATTTGCCCTCCTGTTTGATGATTTCGTCGGTCACGGTGCGGGCATCCAAAGGCAGCCCTCCGTAGTACCGCAGACTGCGCAGTTTGGCAAGCAATTCGACTTCGAATTCCAGCCGCATAAGTCCCAGCAACTGCGCGTCGCGATTCTGATCCACCACATACACGCGGTCGTGGCGGCGGATGAAGTCCTTCAACTCATCGGTGAACGGATAGGCTTTCAGCCGCAGGTAGCTGACATCCATTCCATATTCACTCTTGAGCTGATCGCAGCTTTCGCGCACCGCGTAATCCGAAGTGCCCAACGCTACGAAACCAATCGTCGCATTCTCGCCAATCCGCACCACCGGCGCCGGAACTACCTTGCGCATAGCTTCGAACTTATGTGCCAGACGATCCATGTTGTGGATGTAATCGTCTTCGCGCTCGGTGTACTGCGCCTTCTCGTTGTGTCCGCTGCCGCGGGTGAAGTAAGAGCCGTTGGGATGGTTGGTGCCCGGGAGCGTCCGGTAGCCCACGCCATCGCCGTCCACATCTTTATAGCGCGCGAACCCGCCGGTCTTTTCCAGATCCTCGGCGGTCAGCACCTTGCCGCGTTTGATCGGCGTGGTGGGATATTCGAACGGATCGGACATCCAGTTATTCATGCCAAGATCCAGATCCGTCATCACGAAAGTGGGGGTCTGGAAATGCTCGGCGAAATCGAATGCCTCCATGCTCATGGAGAAGCACTCTTCCGGCGAGCAGGGGAAGAACATGGGATGCTTGGTGTCGCCGTGCGAGAGCGTCGCCGTGGTCAGCAGGTCGCCCTGCTGCGTGCGAGTGGGCAGTCCGGTAGACGGTCCCACGCGCTCCACATCGAAGATCACGGTCGGGATGTCGGCATAGTAGCCCAGGCCCACGAATTCGGACATCAGCGAGATGCCGGGACCCGCGGTCGCGGTCATCGACCGGGCGCCCGCCCAGCCTGCGCCCAGCGCCATGCCGATACTGGCCAGCTCGTCCTCCGCCTGAACAATGGCGTAGGTGGCCTTGCCGGTTTCCTTGTCCATGCGGAAACGCCGCATGTAGCCGATCAGGCTTTCCACCAGCGACGACGACGGCGTGATCGGGTACCACGTCACCACCGTGACTCCGGCGAACATGCAGCCCAGCGCGCAGGAGGCGTTGCCGTCGATGATGATCTTCCCGGCCGTCGCATTCATGCGCTCCACCGAGTACGGATCGGTCTTCGTGAACGTCTTCTCGGCGAACTCGAAGCCGGCCTTCGCCGCTCCCCAATTGAGCTCGGCAGCCTTCGCCTTCTTCTTGCCGAACTGCTTCAACAGGGCCTTGTAGACCTCGTCCATTTCAATGGAGAGAATCCGGGCCACTACGCCGTCGTAGATCATGTTCCGCACCAGCTTGCGCAGCTTGGCTTCGGGACAGACCGGACCCACCAGCTTGTCGAACGGTACAGGGTAAAAGTGTAGATCGCTCCGCAGTTCGTTGAGCTTCAACGGCTCGTCGTAGACAACGGCTGCGCCGCTGTCCAGCTTCATCACATCTTCGCGGGCGGTCTCGGGGTTCATGGCCACCAGGAAGTCGATTTCCTTGCGGCGGCCGATGTATCCGTGTTTGCTGGCGCGAATCGTAAACCACGTGGGCAAGCCCGCGATGTTCGACGGGAACATATTCTTTCCCGATACGGGAATACCCATCTGAAAGATCGAACGCATCAGCACCGAGTTCGCGGTCTGGCTGCCCGATCCGTTTACTGTCGCCACCTGGATACTGAAATCATTCACTACTGAGTGACTTGGTCGAGACTGTGGCTCGACAGGGGAGGCCTCTAAAGTTGACATCGATAAGGAGTCCTTATTGTGGGGAGTGTGACCCAGTTCACGTTCCATTAAATTATATGGCAAACCGCGATAAGGTGGGGCCGCGGCGCGGCGAAGCGCCACTCGGCGCTACAGTAGTACGTTCATGATGGCTCCCCGGCATCGCGCCGTTATTGCCGCTGCCCTGGCGGTCGCCGCCCTCTTCTTCGCCTTCGCCGGCGATGGACTCCGCGCTTATTTCACGCCCGACGACATGATGAATCTTTACGTGTCGTGGTCCGCTACGCCGTCCGCGCTGCTGCATCAGGACCGGCCGCTCGGCGCGCTGGTCTATCGCGCCATGTTCGCCGTCTTCGGGCTCGACCCGGTGCCGTACCGCGTCCTCTGCTTCGCGCTCCTGCTGGCCAACCTCGCCCTCTTGTACCGCTTCTGCCGCAGGATCTCCGGCTCTCGCGAGATCGGCGCGCTCGCCTGCCTGCTAGGCGCTTATCACGCCCACCTCGCCGACCTCTACTACAGCACCGGTACCCTCTTCGATCTGCTCTGCTGCCTCTTCTTTCTGCTGGCATTCAACTTCTATTTAAGGATCCGTGAGACCGGCTACCCATCATGGCCGCAGACTGCGGGACTGCTCCTGCTGTACGCCTGCGCGCTGGCCTCGAAGGAAATGGCTGTCACCCTGCCGGTGTATGTGGCGGTCTACGAGTGGATCTTCCATCGCAAGGAGTGGCGCCGCGCGGCAAGCATGCCGTTCCTCTGGATCGGTGTTCCGCTCACCGCCGCGTACGCGCTCTGGAAGGTGGCCGGTCCTCACGCCATGACGGCGAATCCGGCGTACGCCCAGCACCTGTCGCTGCACGCCTTCCTGGCGGCCTCGAAGTCTTACCTCAACGATCTGTTCTACGGCGCGATCGGCTTCAACACGTTCAAGCTGATGCTTCTGTGGATCGTCCTGATTGGCATCGCCGCCGCCGCGCGCCGCAAAGAGATCTGGTTTGCCTGGTGCGTTCTGATGCTCGGCGTGCTGCCGTTCGTCTTCATTCCGCCGCGCGGCTTTTTCGTGATGTATCTGGTGCTGCCCGGCTGGTACCTGTTCGCCGCGGCGTCGCTGGTGACTTTTCGCGAGTGGCTGCCGGCCGCGGCTCGATGGCTCACCGTGGGCGCCGAACAACTCGCGCTGTTCGTGTCGGTACTGCTGCTCTTGCTGCCGCTCCACCATGCCGAAAAGCCGGGAGGCATGGCGTGGGTCGCCGGGTCTCACCAGCAGGTCCGCGCCGTCCTCGGCGAACTCGCCGCGCGCTATCCGGCCCTGCCGCGCGGCTCAAAAGTCCTCTTTCTCAGCGATCCCTATGAACCCGACGATTGGATCCTCACCTCCATGTTTCGCCTCCAGTATAGCGATCCGGACTTGCACGTCGACCGCGTAAAATCCGACCCCTCGCTGGCCGCCCGCCAATCGGAATACGCGCACGTCTTCGTCCTGGACGCCGCCGGCCTCCGCACCCTTCGCTAAAAGCGTGGGATAGACGGTCGCCTTTTGCCGTCTGTCCCCGAGCGAAGCTCGGCCTTTGGCGTTCGGCAACCTGATTTCAGATTTCGGACTCTTATCGGCGTTTATCTGCGTGAATCGGTGGCCCCTTTTTTCCGGACCTCCTGCTCCGCCCACAATCCGCCGATAGCTTCTCAGAATGATCGATCTTCACAGCCACGTCCTGCCCGATTTGGACGATGGCCCGCGCACCGTCGAAGAATCGCTGGAAATGCTGCGCCTGGCTGCCGCCGGCGGCACCACCGACCTTGCCGCCACAGCCCACGCCAATCACCAATACGCTTTCGACCCGTGCGCCGTCGAAGCCAGACTTGCCGAACTCCGCGCCGCCGCCGGGCCGCTCCCGCGCCTCCACTACGGGTGTGAACTGCACCTCACCGCCGAGAATATCGCCGCCGTCTTCCACTCCCCGGCCGCCTATTCCATCGCACATTCCGCCTACCTGCTCATCGAGCTCCCGGACGTCCAGATTCCTCCGCACACCGAGGAAATCTTCCGGCGACTCACGGCCGAGGGGCTGCGCCCCATCCTGGCCCACCCCGAACGCCATTCGCTATTGCAGACCCGCTGCCGGGAACTGGAAACGTGGATCGGCCTCGGCTGTGTCGTCCAGATTACCGCCCAGTCGCTCCTCGGGCGATTTGGGAAATCCGCCCGCGCCAGCGCTTCCGAACTCCTCCGCCGCAGGCTCGTGCACCTGGTTGCCAGCGACGCCCACGACGTCCGCCACCGTCCGCCCCTCTTGGATGAGGCGCGGCGCCACGTGGAAGAGCACTTCGGAGCACCCGCCGCCGAACTACTCTTTCAACAAAATCCCGCCGCCATCCTGGCCGGCGACCCAGTCTCGACGCTCGCGAAACGCCGCTGGTGGTGAAAATCGGACAGGCCTGGAAGGGCCGCCCTACGGGGAACCCTTTCCCCAAGCCTGCCGTAAACTCGGAATCAAATTCTCGGCCTGGATCATCACCGTTGGGCCGCCGCCTTTTGCCGGCAGCAGCACCAGTTGCCGCCCGCCCGCGCGGTATAGCCGCACAATATCGCCGTTCGCCAGCCGGAAACTTCCAGACTGGTAGTGGGAATTCGCGAAGCCGTTGGTCCGCTCCACCGGCCGCCACGACGTATTCACTTCCAGGTCCACAATCCGGATCCCACTCACATCCACCCCGGAAGCGTACACCGTCAACGGATAGAAGCGGTCGTGAATCGTCAGGGAATCGTTCGTCAGGGTATAGCTCGGAGGACCCGGCGCGTAGAGCAGCGCGACCGCCACCACCAGGAGAGCGACCATTCCCAGCGCCCCGCCCACGAGCATCACCGTCGTATTGGCGGAGCATGCCGTGCGGCGTAGTCCGTCCGACAGCACGGGACGCTCGACATTTCCCGTCACAGGCGCCGATCCGCGGACCCCGGCCAAAAAGCCTTCTACATCGTCCGGACTGAAGAGCGCTGTCTTCGCCCCGGTCACCACCACCACAATCTTCGAGCGGTCCGTGACGTACCACGTGGTCTTGCCCAACTTGGCCGTACGAAAGAGACCGTAGTAGCCGAAGACGCCGCCATTCCCGAACAGCCGGATGCAGCCGTCCAGATCGTCTCCGGCAGCCTGCCGCACCTCGCGCACGTCTTCCAGCGCCAACCGCGCCGTCCCGAGCAAACGCTCCACCAGAATCGACCTGCCCTCGATCCGGTATCCCCGCGGCGACCAGGCGTACGACAACACCAGGATGACCGCCGCGATTCCGAGCGCCACCATGCTCTGGCTGGCCGCCGCCACCACTCCCAGAATCGCGAATGTGGCGATGGTGATCACCTTCGCCGTTGAGTCGTATGACACCCTAAAGTGCATATTCCTCCAGAATTCCTAAATCGAGCGCCGCTCCATCTCCTCCCGGTACGCACGCTTCAAACGCTCCACCCGGTCCAGCCAGCCCTGACAGATGTCGGTGGGGTGCAGCGCGCGCAGTTCTTTATCGGACAGATGCTCCAGGTGGCTCCTCCACGTGCTTTCCAGCTCGGCATTAAACATCTCTTTATCCAGAATGGCCGTGGCCTTCAGACTCAGCCATCCCGGCACCATTACTTGATACGCCAGAAAGGTCTCCTCTCCCGGATCCGCATCCAGCACGGCGATATGGCTCGGGATGCCCGCGGCGCGCAGGATATCGCAGGCCTGTGCGGCTTCCGGCGCGGCCACCACGCCCGGAGGTGCCGAGAAACTGCAGGCAACCGCAGCGGTCTCCAGCCAGTCCGGATCCTCTTCCATGTCCTCGCCGGCCATGTCGAGGTCGCCTTCTTCTTCTTCGGCGCCGCCCGTCAGCTTTCTCTGCTGGATTTCGTGCTGGTAACAATCCTGGGCCAGAGGGGTCAGATCCTCGGGATCCATGGCCAGCAGTTCTTCGTCGGAGAGAGACGCATAGTGGCGTCGGAGTCCTTCCAGGTCGATTTGCATCAGT